>CAKQJJ010000171.1 GCA_934247335.1 uncultured Clostridia bacterium
CACTTGTTCTATCGACGGCTGTCCTTCCAGCATTTCGTCTGTAATGTGCGTAAGCTCGACAACTCGCTCCGAAAGTTTTTCGCCCGGATTTATAAGCGTGGAAAAAGTTTCGGTAAATTTGCCGTCCACCATTTTTACGGCGCCGATTTCGGTGATATTGCAAGTTCTCGTATCCGTGCCGGTGGTTTCAAAGTCGTACACGACGAAAGTTTTTCCCATAAGATATGCCGGGATCGCCTCTTCCGCACCGGCGTCGAAAAGATTTGCCTGGTGTTCTTCGATATATTGTTCGGGGAAAACGGTCGTATAGTTGTCTGGTACGGCGCGAAGTATTTCGTTTTTGACGAAATTTTCGGGCAACGTGCATCTGGATATTCCGCGAACGAACATGGAAAGCGATTTCTCGCCGCGGAATTCACGCTCGGTAATCTGACCGCGCACCACGACGCTGTCACCATCGTTAAGCTCTTTGACTTTTTCGGGCGAAACCGATTTATTGGTAAAGACGAGGCAGGTCATATTGCCGGTATAATCGGAAAGAGTAAACTTGTAAAAAGTTTTGCTTCCGTCGGCTTTTTGAAGTTCTTTGAAATCGTTTATCGTACCGCATAACACAACCGTCGTTTCGGCGCACGAAGAATTGCAGTCTTCTATGTACATTGCGGGATCGGTGATGGGCTTGCCGATAAACTCGGTTACCGATTCGGGGGAAATAAGTCTTCCGCCCTCCATCGACATATAGTATTTCGGCGAATTATCGGCATACGCGGTAAGGTTTACGCCGGTGTTTTTTTGTTCGGTTTTAACGAAGTTTACGGATATTTTTTCGGTAAAATACGTTTCGAGAAAATCTTCCGCTTCGTCTTTTACGTGGCGCTCGATGCAGTAGTCGCAAGCGTCGCTTTCAAGAGGAATATTGACTTTAACGTTATTGCCGTTCGTTTCCGAAGAAATTTCGCTTGCAGAAATAAACGGAGCCACGGACGGATAGGCTTTGAAAAACTCGCCCAGAAGCTGTTTACAATAGTCCAGGTCGAAACAGGCGGCTTTTATGTTTATCACAAGCTTTGCCTTCGTTCCGATCACTGTCGAAATAGCTTTTCGTATTTCCTTTATGTTTTCGTCTACTTCTTCGCGTTTTTCCATCGGATAAATAAGGCTCAGTTCGATTGACTGAGTCTTTACGAAAAAATCTACGCGGGTAAGCTTTACGTACGAGTACTTATCGCCGGTGAGTTCGTTGAATTTTCTTGAAAAAGCGCTTTGCATTAAATTTCCTTTATTTACTTTTTGTTATTATATTCTTCCGTTTTAACGTCGATAAGCCGTTTCAGTTCCGGGATAACGCCGTCCGTCGGAATGGTTTTTACGATTTCGCCTTTTTCAAACAGTACGGCTTTGTCGCCGCCTCCCGCAACGCCGAAATCGCAGTCTTTTGCCTCGCCTGGCCCGTTTACGACGCAACCCATAACGGCTATTTTCATCGGAATACGGATATCTTTGACGTAATCCTGCATTTCGCGAACTATGCCGATCAAATCGTATTTACAACGCGAACAAGTTGGGCACGAAACTATTTCGCAAAAATCTTTGTCTATTCCCGCTGCGCGCAGAATTTTTTTTGCGGCATACACTTCTTCCACCGGATTATCGCTTAAAGAAACGCGGATTGTGTCGCCTATGCCGTCAAGCAGCAAACTGCCGATACCTACGGCAGATTTTAACAGCGCACTTTCACCGCCGCCGCTTTCGGTTATTCCGACGTGCAACGGATAATCGGTTGTCTCGGTCAACAATCTATACGAGCGGACGCAAAGCGGAACCGAGCTTGCTTTTACCGAAATCACGATATCGTCAAAGCCGTATTGTTCAAGAAGCCTCACGTGCTTCATTGCGCTTTCGACAAGCGCTTTCGGAGTGTTACCGTATGCGGCGTAAACGTCTTTGTCCAGCGAACCCGAATTTACGCCCACGCGAATGGGAATACCCGCGGTTTTGCAGGCGTCAACCACCGCTTTAACGCGCTCCGATCCGCCAATATTGCCGGGATTTATGCGAATTTTGGAAAAGCCGATTTCGGCGCATTTAATCGCGATACGGTAATCGAACTGAATATCCGCGACAAGCGGCACGGAAACGGCAGAGATAAGTTTTTTACAACTTTCGATATCGGCGGCGCTGCCTACCGCCAGACGAACGATGTCGCAGCCGGCTTTTTCAAGTTCGAGAATCTGCGCAAGCGTTTTTTCGTAATCAGAGGTATCCGTGTTGGTCATGGACTGCACGGATATACGATTGCCGCCGCCTACTTTTATATTTCCGACGTTTACTGTTTTTGTCATAGTTTTCAAAATAAATGTAAAATTTCAACCAGCACGCAAAAGCCGAGCAACACGATAAAGCCGGCTGCGTGTATATAAGCTTCTACTTTTCTGTTTATCGGCTTGCCTCGTACCCATTCGATAATGGCAAACACCACTTTCGAGCCGTCGAGCGCGGGGATGGGCAACACGTTGAAAATGGCAAGGTTTGCCGAAATCATCGGAAGCAGCAACAGAATATTAAGCCAGTTTTGTTTTGCAGCCTGCGCCATAAACCCTATCGTAGAGATAGGTCCGGTTACGGTGTTCAAGCCCAATTTGCCCGTAAGCAATTTTCCGAACGTTCCGAGAATAACCCACGAAAGTTTCAACGTGTATGGAACGCAAAGCGCAAGCGCATTCCATCCGTTCATGGGCTGTGCGACGGTGCCGGACATAATGCCGAATCCAACGTACTCTTTATCGTTTTCTGCGTCGTAAACGGTGCCTTTTTTAACCACGACGTCAAGCGTTTCGCCGTCGCGGATAACGGTAAAAGTAAACTCTTCGCCGGTTGCGGAAGAAATTACGTCCGAAAAGGTGTTCATTACGTTTAAATCCACGCCGTTTACTCGAATTATCACGTCGTTTTTCATAAGTTGCGGGTTGATGTCCTCGCCGGCTTTGGTGAGAACTTTATCTCCGACAACCGTAAACATATTGCCGCCTACGCACAGAAAAATAAACGCGAAAATTATTCCGGAAAGAAAGTTGAACGTAGCACCGGCAAGCAGCACGAGAATGCGCTTCCACGGCGGCTGATCGTTGAATTTTTTAAGTTCGATTTGTTCGGGCTCGTCGTTTTCTTCCATCTCGGAAATTAGATTTTCGGCTTTATTATCCGCCGGCTTGGCTTCTTCGGCAAAAACGTCCGCGTTTTCCTGCGCCGAAGCGTTCTTGTCGGGTGAAGCGCCTTTATTTACCTGTTTATTTTCGTCGTCAACCGAATCTTCGCCGTCAAACGCGCAAAAACCTCCCAGCGGAAGCAAACGGAGCGAAAAAACTTCGCCCGTTTTCTTATTGGTTTTGCTGAAAATTTTCGGACCGAATCCAACGGAAAATTCGTTGATTTTGAATTTAAGAATTTTGCCCACGATATAATGACCGAATTCGTGAATCAATATCATCAGCAAAAGTATCAAAAGTGCGATAATTATATACAGTATCGTCATTGTCACCTCAAATTAAAGCGGAAAGAATACTTTTGTAA
>CAKQJJ010000172.1 GCA_934247335.1 uncultured Clostridia bacterium
CCGAGCAACGCGCCCACTGCAAAAGAATACGTAAGCCCTATGAAATAGCTTTCAAGCACGCGCTTTCGGTTGCCGGCCCCCAGATTCTGTCCCATAAACGTCGAGCAGGCGGTGTAAAACGCAGCCATGACGTTGTAGATAATGGAATCGGAATTGGCGGCGGCGGAATTTCCCTCGACCATTACGGAATCGAACGAATTGACCGCGCTTTGTATAAAGAGGTTTGCGACGGCGAAAATGGCGTTTTGAAGACCGGCGGGAATACCCAGTCCGAGCACTCTTTTTACCTCGGTTTTATCCAAGCCGTTTTTAAGGTCGCGCAAACGAAAGGCGCAGTCGTCGTGCTGCCGCGCCATATGTATAAGAATAAGCACCGCGGATACGTACTGCGTGATGATGCTGGCAAGCGCAACGCCGTCCTCCGCCATTTTGCAGACGATGACGAAAAACAGGTTGAAAATTACGTTTAAGATGCCCGCTATCAGAAGATAGACAAGCGGGCGCTTCGTGTCGCCGTTTGCGCTGAGAACGCCGTTACCGAAATTAAAAATTCCGAGAGCCGGCATGCCGAGCGCATAGATACGGAAATAAAGCACCGCTCCGTCGATAAGATCGTCCTTGGTTTTAAGCAATTCCAGCATAAACCGCGCCGATAAAAGGCACAGCACGGTTATAATAATGCCCATTGCCAGGCACAGCACGAACGAAGTGCGGACGGACGCAAAAGTGCGCTCCTTGTCCTTTGCTCCGAGATGCTGAGCGACGCGCACGTTGACGGCGCTTCCCATTCCGATGAGAAAGCCTGTAAAAAGCGATACGAGAATGGTGGTCGATCCGACCGCGCCCAACGCTTCCGCGCTTGAAAATTTGCCCACGACCGCCACGTCCGCCATATTGAAAAGCACCTGCAATAGCTGCGATATCATAAGTGGCAGGCTGAAAAGCAAAATATTTTTCCACAGCGATCCGTCGGTTATACGGATTCCGCCGTGCGTACTTTCGTTATTTAAAGACTGTTCTTCCATTTTGATAAATCTCCGGATTCGCGCTTCATTATAACACAATTCTGCGATTATATCAACGGTTTGAAACCCGTTGCAAACAAAAATTAGCGGTTCCGAAAAAATTTACAAGGCGATTAAACACTCATATCGTACTCAAAGCCGCACTATCCCGGTGATTTTTCCCGGGTAATGGCGACTTTTTTATTCAGACATAATACTTTTTAGCGAAAGCTTTTTTATCCGGCGGGAATACAGATACATAATAAGCTCGTAGACGATTACGAAGGTTATAAGCGTAATAACGAGCGCTTTGAAATCGAAACCGTATTCCGGAACGTTTTCGATATCCGCGAACACCACGGACACCGTGAGCCGAAGCAGTCCGTATTGATACGCCGTACCGATTGCGAAACCGATATAGGAAACGGGGCGATAAGCGCCCAATATATAACGACTGCAAACGGCGTCGTTATAACCGAACACACGCATCATGGCAATCGTCTTCGCGTTGCCCGCAACGACGCTTGAAAGAGAAAGAAACAGAGTGACGAATGCGAGAATCAGTCCGATGGACAAAACCATAACGGCAAAGGTTTCGCTTGCAAGTTCGGTCATCGAAAAAGACATCTGCCCCATTGCCGAAAAACAAAACGCCGAAAACGCGACGAAGAAAACGAGCGACTTGCGACTTTTAAGCGTCACGCGCCCGAGGTCTTTCAAAAAAGGAATATCCGCCCTCTCTCCTTTGCCCGTCTTAACTTTGACGTTCTGCTTTTCGCGGAGCAGGTCAAGCACCGGGCTTTTCAGTTTAAGGCAGGCAAACAGCACCGATATTATCGCAAAAACAATCGTCGGAGCGCAAACCGACGCAGCCGCCAGAAGCGGATGAAATTGCGCTTTAAGTTCCGGTATCAGGTTTTGCGAGCTTGGAGCTTGATTTTGATAAAACGCCGGCAGATACAGATATCCGGCGATAAAACCGACGGCACACCCCACGAACACGGGAAGCCCGAAAATCCAAAAATTTTTTGCGATTTTGATATTCGGGTAGCCAAGCGCTTTGAGAATGCCCAGTTCTTTTCCGTGCGTGCCGATATAGTTTTTTACGTAAAACAGTAGCATTACGACCGAAGTTGCGATCAGGCACCCGCCCGAAACGCCGGCAATCACTCTGCCCATAAGCACCTGCGCGTTATACATAGCCTGTCCTGCGTCGGAAGTTATTTCGTCCTTGATTGCGGCAAGGTCGATATTATAGCTTAAAAACAGCGTACACACGAAAACGGCGCAGCACGCAATAATGGTTATTCCGAACAGTTTGGCGGCATCTTTTAATCCGATCGGCATAGCGTCACCATCCTATCTCGTAAGCGGTTTTCTGCGTTTCGTTCGTGTAAATCTCTGCGATTTTACCGCTGTTCATTCTGACAACCGTGTTTGCAATCTCCGCAATGTTGGCGTTGTGCGTAACCATAATTACGGTAAAGCCGTACTTTTTATGCAGTTTGCAGATATAATCCAGCACTTGCCGCCCCGTCTTTTCGTCGAGCGCGCCCATAGGTTCGTCCAAAAACAGGACCTTTGGCTTTTTTGCAAGCGCGCGGGCAACCGATACTCGCTGCTGCTCTCCGCCCGAAAGCTCGGACGGATATTTCGCGATTTTTTCTTCAAGTCCCACCGCTTTGATAATTTCCGCGTAATCTGCGTTATCGGCAAGGTCTGCGCCCATGCGAACGTTCTTTTCCACCGTCATGTTCGGGAGCAAGTAATACTGCTGAAAAATAAAGCCGATATTGTCTTTGCGGAACTTGGTCAGCTCTTTATCCGAAAGCCGGGCAACGTTTACGCCGTCGTATTCTATACTGCCGCCGTCCACCCGTTCAAGCCCCGACAGACAATTGAGAAGCGTGGACTTCCCAGAGCCCGAAGCGCCCAGTATCACAGTAAAATCGCCGTCCGCAATTTGCAGGTCAATGCCTTTTAATACATCGTTTTTGTTCTCACCGAAACCATACGTTTTTGAGATTTTCTTCACCTTAATCATCGCGACCGCCCTCTTTATCTGCAAAATGTAAAACTGACAAAATCCCGATCGGGCAGAAATATACGCACCAAAATTCCAACACAACAATCCCGATCCAATCGGGGGTGTCTGTCTTAAAGATACCAAGCGTCGGAAGAAGCAGACAGGAAACGAAAAATACGCCGTGTATGCAAAGCAGAGCTTTCAGCAGCTTATCAGCCTTATCTCTCGGTTCTATCGTAAGACCTGCGAAAAAGGTAGACAAAGCCATCATACCGTAACCGAGAAGGTCGTAATCGAACATTAAACCTGCTTTCTGAAAATCGAGAAGTTCGGCAGCCTGCAAGGTCAAATTTCCGTTTCGTACTACCGTAAGCTGTGCAAAATACACAAGCAGGATAATTGCGGCATATACAGCGGAAAATGCCGCAGCGACAAGTCCGGCGACCTTACGATGATTTTCCGCATAAAATGCATATGAGCACATCACAACAACAAAGCTGAAAGCTATGAAC
>CAKQJJ010000173.1 GCA_934247335.1 uncultured Clostridia bacterium
GCGCTGCCTATGCACGCCTTACGCACTTTCTCCGCAACGAAGTTACCCCATGCGTCGTAATTATATTTTACCATTATATTTCCGCTTTTGTCAAGTATTACGCGAATATTTCCCAAACTATCCTTGACGAAGTAAAATTCACTGCTTGCGTAGTACGTTGACGGATCGTCGGTCGGCACGGTAATTTTCATGCCTCGTATTCCGCCCGCGTCGTAAACGTAATTTATCTCCGTGCGACCTCTGCGCTCGAACCTCAGATTACCCGATCCGTCGTAGCTGTAATAAGTCTTTTCTGTCGGCGTTTGCTTGAAAACCCTGTCATTGTTCCCGTCGTACTCGTAGGTATTTCTGCCGTACTTCGTCATCTGCGAGCCGTTCCACTCAACCGTATTGTTGCGGTACTTGACAGGTCTTCCGGCGTTGTCGTAAGCGATTCTCTCGTCCAGCAATCTGCCGCGCTCGTCGTATTCGTACAGAGTTGTGTCGCAGAAGCTTCTCACAACGCCCTCGCTTGCTACCGCCGCCCCGCAGAAGCTCGTTCCGCAGAATGCCGCGCCCACTCTTCTTTCTACGCTTGCGGGAATTTCTTTACCAAACGAATACGCGCCTTCAGTCATAATCGTACGATTGCCGCTGTCGTCGTACTCGTATTCATAACTTTTCCCGAGCGCTTCGTTGTCTTCTATCACCAGGCGATTATTGGAATCGTACTTATACGAGGTCGTCTTTTCGTACCCTATTTTGCCGAATTTTTCGCTTACTATGTTCCCGTTTTTATCATACGTCTCTCGGTTTTGAGTATAAAAATTCAGCCCTCTCACGGTTAAGCAAGAGGGCTGAAAGTAAAATCATTTATCGGGGCAACGATAAATTACCTTACGTTTAATTTTGTTCGCCGGATTTTCAATATCTCAAATGTTCCCACCTGTCATGCGAACAGTTCGCTAATGTCGACAAAAAAAAGGCAAGAAGCAAAATATAGGAGCAAATGTTAATCAAAATTTCGTTTTGCGTTATATTTGCTGCTATTAACAACGGAATAAACGCTATTACGTCAACAAAAATATGAATTCGGTATACCACTAACGTCACCGTGGAAACGGCACCGTTAAGCCCCATATACATCCATCGCCTGAAACTGAATTTTCTATACGAATAGTACGGATACTCTTTGATTCTTTTATGTTTTTTACGCTTATTGGGCGCCAATTCCGCATTATCAATCGAACGGCGTAACATAGCGCAATTTATAAATACAATAAAATAGCACATACAAACACCCACGTTCAAAGCCTCAATTCCGCTTATTATCCATCCGTTACACGCAGATATTAGAAAATCGATAACCATTTCTTGTCAATAAATCCTTTTATAACACCATATCCCGCATCTACAGCTTTTAGTTCCACAGTATCTAGAATATATGGCCGCACAAATTTCTTTATGTATTTTCTCGACTTAGATTTTGCATAAGCCCATCCTTTATTTTTAGCCCATGCCGTCGTCATACTTTTCTCCATTTGTCTGAAACGCCTAAAGTCTTTGGCTGCATCTTTGGCTCCGATCATCCCCATTAATCCGCTGAATATAAAATCAAGTATTATAGTACCGTCGATTTCATCCCAAGTCTGATTTATCGCTGCAGAAGTAAGATTTTCACACACGGACAAAAGTCCGCTCAAGGCAGCTTGCCCTGCTACTCCGCCTATACCCGTAAAAGACAATACTGCGCTTATTGCACCAAATACGGCTGCTATACCAACGTCTTTCCAATTGACGTCGTGATCGAAAATCTTTTGGGGCGCATAAGATAAAGCACCGGATAGAACCGCACCCACACCGGCAACTATAAGGAGCGTTACCCAAAACTTGCCTTCCGGATCGACATTCATCACCGGATTGTCAAGGCAATAGGCGTATCTGTTGGTTCCGAAGAACGACTCGAAATCAAGATAGCCTACGTCGTCGGGAGATATAAATCTACCGGTTGTCGGGTCGTAGTAACGGTTTATCAGGTAATATAAACCGCTTTCCTTATCATAGTAATATCCACGATACGTAAAGCTGTTCAGGGCGGCAACAACACGACCTTCATCCGTCAGGTAATATTCGTTAAAACTACCCCACGCGTCTACGTATTCGTATTTTACTATTTCGGTTCCTTCGGCGTTTACTATTCCGACGATATTGCCTTGCAAATCTTTTTCGTAATAGTACTTGACACGGCTTAATGCGGCTCCCGGCACAGTGTATTCAACGTACTCGAAACCGCGCACTCCGCTTGCATCGTAAAGGTAATGTATTTCTCCTTCTTCCGTTCGTTCTACTCTTAAAGCGTTCTGAACGTCGTAGAAAAATAATCTTTTCTTTCCCCTTACGGTCTTGCTCAAACGGCAGTTGTCTCCGTCGTACTCGTACTCGGAACTGCCGTATTTTTTCATACGCGAGCCGTCCCATTCGATTTCCGTACCGAGATAGTTAAGCGGTCTTCCGTTATCGTCGTACGATATCTGTTTGTCGCCGACATCCGTCAGCTTCCCGTATGGATCGTACTTGAAATACGTTTCCATCGGGACGTATATAGAAAGACAATCAGACACTACGCTTTCTCCGCAATAATACTTACCGCAGAACGTTCCGCCGACGTTTTTTTGCTCTTTTATAGCTGCCAACTCGTCGTTTTCACTGTAATAATAGCACTTCTTGCTTTCTATATCTCCGTTTTCATTATACTCGTATATCGTCGTTTTGTCAAGCGAATTATTATCTTCTCTGATAAGTCTGCCGTTTTCGTCGTACGTAAACCGCACTTCTTTGTCGTTTTCGCCCTCTTCTCCCGGTTCGGTTATTCCGATTATGTTACCTTTTTCGTCATACGAATACGCAAGACTTTTAATCGTATCTCCGACCGTTATTTTGCGCTCCTTTATTTTACCCGTCGTATTGTTTTCACCTACGTCCTCGTACACGTTTTCTTCGCTGAGTACACATGGGAAATCGTTGTCTGCATCATACTTTTTCGCAAAAACGTCTTCTTTAACCATTCGCGTAAGGTTGTCGCGCGTATAATTTACGAACATAACGCTCGTTCCGTCGCTGAGATAATTTGTTTTTGCAACCGTATTATCCGGATAAGGCGCAATGCCGAGCGAATCGTATTTGTATTCTTCACGCAAAGTATTACTGTTTCCGCCGGTAATTTCAAACGAATAGGCTTCTTTTCTGACGTCACCTTCTGTTCTTTCCGTTACGTCATAACCGGAAGAATACTTCTTATCGATCATTCTCTCTTTACCGTATTCGCGCACGTTAGTTTCTATAACGTTATTCTCACCCGCAGAGCTGTCCGTAATACCAACCAAATCGTCACCGCTGTATCTATATTCCAACACGGTTTTTTCCTCGCCGTTTTCTATCTTTTTTACAGTTTGGACGCGGTTGCGTTTGTCGTATTCGGTTTTCAGAGTTTCGTCCTCTTTGCGCTCCGTAACGTAATTGACGTCGTTTGCAGTTTCGTACT
>CAKQJJ010000174.1 GCA_934247335.1 uncultured Clostridia bacterium
CCGTAGTTAAGGGTACCGGCGTAGTTGCAGGAACTCAGGAAGATCTTACCGCTGCTATTACCGATAATAAAACCGCTACCGTTAAACTTGAAAATGAAGGAACGTACACGCTTCCCTCTCTTGAAGGAAAGGACGTTACCATTATCGGTACCAAAGACACTGTAATCGACTTGGAAAACACTGTCGATAAGGCTTCGTCGGTTGCTTTTGAGGGCGTAACCGTTAAATTTTCCAATGAAAATTATAAAGGTTTCCAGCACACCGGTAAACTCACCTATAAAGATTGCATAATCACGGGTTGTCAGGTTCTGTATGCTACGGACGTAGAGTTCGTTAACTGCACGTTTAAGCAAGAGACTGCCGGTAAATATAGTGTTCAGGTGTATGGTTCCACCAACGTAACGTTTACCGGTTGCCATTTCTATGGCGTAAACAGAAACGTTTACATTTATCAGGAAACGCTTGATTCAGATAAGAACGTAACTTTCAATAACTGTGATTTCCATATTAGCAATACGGAAACGACCAAGAATAAGAGTGCAGTTATGCTTAACTCTGCCGTTAACTTCAACGGATATAAGTATAACGTTGCTATTAACAACTGCACCGCAGAAAATGCATGCACTACCTCGGCGGAAAACAAAGCAGGAAATGAAAACTATCAGGGTTTGTATGGATTAAAACATGATCCTCTTGTTGTTATAGGTACGGTTACCGTTAACGGAACGACTGTTTACGACTACAAAGGATAATCAAGTTTACAAATAAACCGAAATTCCGAGCAATCAGAATTTAATCAAAAAGGACGTCTGTGACAAATGTCATGCGACGTCTTTTTTCATGCTCAAAAAAAGCAGAAGGTACGTTATTTTGCCTTGCAAACGCAATATTCTTGACTTTTTCGCGCCGATATAGTACAATTTCCCGTATGGAACAGTCGATAGAAAAACTCATTTCGGACAACGCCGAAAAATTTGAAAAATACTATAATATGCTGGTCGAGTGGAACCAAAAATTCAATCTCACCGCGATAACAGACAGAGAGGGCGTATTCGTCAAACACTTTGCCGACAGTCTGCTGGGCGAGCGTTACGTTCCGCAAAACGCAACCGTTCTGGACGTCGGTACGGGAGCCGGGTTTCCGTCGCTTCCGGTTAAAATCGCGCGCCCGGACGTCAGACTCACGCTGAACGACAGTCTGCAAAAGCGGATAGGCTTTTTAAACGAAGTGGTAGCCGCTCTCGGACTGCAAGACGTGCAGACCATTCACGCCCGCGCCGAGGACCTGAAAGAGCGCGATTACTACGACGTGGTGCTGTCGCGCGCAGTGGCGCCCTTGAATATTCTTGCGGAATACTGCTTGCCGTTCGTGGGTGTCGGCGGCAAATTCGTCGCGTACAAAGCCGAGGATTGCGCGGAAGAAGTGGCTGCTGCCGAAAACGCGATTAAAACGCTGGGCGGAAAACTGTTGTCCGTGGATAAAATTCGCCTGGACGAGAACACCGTTCGCGCGTTCGTCGTTGTCGAAAAAACGAGAAAAACAGATAAAAAGTACCCGCGCGGCAAAAATCTGCCCAGAAAGGCGCCGCTTTAACGCCCGACGTTGACAAAAGGTCGGAGTTGTGGTATAATATATTTTAAGGGTTATTGCAAAAATTTCCCGTTCGGAGGTAAATAACTATGATGTCAATCGGGCAAACTTTTGCCATATCGATGCGCAGAATAAACAAAAAGTGGAACAAGTACGCGCTTGCCATGCTCGTGTTTCTTATTCCGTCCATTATCGTAACTGCGTTGTCGGTTGCTTCGCAGGCAACTATTTATATAAAAACGGGGTGCGATCTCGAAGAATTCGTTTCCTATTTCGCCGGCACGATGACCGATGAAACAATGGCGGAGCTTCAGATAGACCCAAATGTCATGCAAAGAACTCTGCTTATAGTCATACCGATGGAAATAGCGGCTGCCGCGGCAACCATTCTTACGATATTTTTCCGGCTTCCGATGGCGGCGTATTTCTTAAACGTCGTGCGCGAGCGCGATATGACGCTGGGCGAAGCGATGAAATACGCCTGGAAAAGCGTTCCGCTCACTCTTCTGATGATATTGAAGCTTATTCCCTGGTTTTTGCTGTTCTTCGTTCCCGGAATTATCAAGACTATTCAGTATTCGCAGGCATATTACATTAAATACGATCATCCCGAGTGGTCTTCGCTCGAATGTATAAAACACAGTTGCAAGGTTACCAACGGCAGAAAAGGCAGATATTTCCTTTATATGCTGATGATGGCGGTTATAAACGGTATCGGCGGAAATATCATAAGCTATGTGTTCGGAGTAATCGGGCTTTTCGGCAGCGGCGTCTGGTTTATCATTGCTATCAACGTGCTGAATCTTGCCGCAAGCGTTATTTTCTCCGCTTATTTCAACGTGTTCGAGCAGACTTTATACACGGTGTATTACGAAGACGCCAGAAGAAGTTATCTCGAAGACGTGGAGAAGGATTTGCGACATACTCACGAAAGCGGTTTCGCAGACGTAACTCACGGCGATCCGTTTGCCGATAACGACTCTTCCGACAGCACGGTAACTTACGTAGGCGAAGCCACCGAGGTCAAAAAGAACGACGGCGGTTATGCCGATAACGACCACGGCGATCCGTTCGGCAACTGATTAAGGGGCGGATAATGAGTACGATAGTAGCGCAGTCCACGCCTTCTACGGCGTCGGCGATTGCGATAATAAGGCTTAGCGGCGAGCAGGCTTTGCCGCTCGTAAAGGCAGTTTTTTCGGGCTTTAAGGGCGAAGTCAAGCCGCGTTATATGTATTACGGACGGCTGGACACCGGCAAGATCCGCGACGACTGCATGTGCGTTTATTTCCGCGCTCCGCATTCGTACACGGGCGAGGACATGGTGGAAATAAACTGCCACGGTTCGGTTGCCGTGTGCCGCGGAATAATCGAGTACTTTCTCTCCGCGGGAGCGGTTATGGCGGAACGAGGCGAATACACGCGCCGCGCGTTTGAAAACGGCAAAATGGATTTAACCGAGTCCGAAGCGGTAATCGACCTTATAAACGCCGAGTCCGAAGCCGAGGCGAGAAGCGCTTTCGAGCAGCTTGGGGGCGCGCTGTCCGAGAAAATAGGCGTGCTTCAAAAGGAAGTCACTTCGCTGATAGCTCAGACCGAAGCGGCAATCGACTACCCCGAAGAGGACGTCGAGGAGATGACCGCCGGCGCAATCAGAAGCTCGGTGGTCGCGCTTATAGACAAGCTCAACGCGCTTAAAAACACGTACGATTCGGGCAAAATCATGCGCTCGGGCGTGAAAGTTGCGATAGTGGGGCAGCCCAACGCCGGCAAAAGCATGCTGCTCAACCGCTTGCTCGGGTACGAGCGCAGCATAGTCAGCGACGTTGCCGGAACCACGCGCGATTACGTCGAAGAGAGCTTTCTTCTCGGCGATATACGGTTCGTTCTGGTCGATACGGCGGGCGTTCGCGACGCATCCG
>CAKQJJ010000175.1 GCA_934247335.1 uncultured Clostridia bacterium
AAAAAATCGTATCACAACAAAACCCACGCCGAAATCTCTCTTTTTTAACGATTTCAACGCCCGTCGCGGAATTGCTACACCTAAACTACAATTCTAAGGTAAACGACGGTAATTATCCTGTCCGAATCCACAAAAGGGAACGAACGATCGGGCAACATCTTCACGCCCGACAACGCCTTTTCTTACGGCGCAATACATAAACTCATAGTGAGTTGAAATCATTATAACATACGAACATTTGTTCGTCAAGTGTTTTTGACAAAATTATTTGTTTCGTTTCGATGATGTGTTAATATGAAGCGTGTCTGTTTCCGGTTTCAAGAGAACGGATTTGATTCATTTCTTCGTCAGATAATTCAAAATCAAATATGTCGTAATTTTCGGCTATATGGGATTCATTGCTTGAGCCGGGAATTGCGATATTTCCTTCTTGCAAATGCCAACGGAGCAAAACTTGCGCCGAAGTTTTACCATGCGCTTGCGCAACCGACGAAATAATGGAATCGTTAAACAGTTCTTGGGTATGACCTCTTCCGCCGAGAGGAAACCAACTTTCCAAAACAGTCCCGTACTGCGCTATATGTTTTTTCATTGTCTGTCCTTGGTAATGCGGATGCGTTTCGTTTTGCAAAAGCGCGGGTTTGATACTCGTAGCGTTTACAAGCCTGTCAAAATCGCTCGGTTCATAATAATTAGACAATCCGATACTGCGCAGTTTACCGCTCTGCACGGCGCGTTCCATCGCTTTATAAGCATTTACGTCGTTGCTCGGCTGAGAGTGATGCAAAATCATCAGGTCGATATAATCAAGACCGAGCCTTTGTAAAGATGCGTTGATAGCGGCATCGCCGTTATTGAAATCCGCCGTCCACATTTTGGTGGTGACGAAAACTTCTTCTCGCGTTACCAAACCTTCGCTTATCGCGCGTCTGATACATCTGCCGACGCCTTCTTCGTTTCCGTAAATACGAGCAGTATCGATCAGGCGGTAACCGTCGCGCAATGCCCAATATACCGAATTTTCTGCCTGACTGTTGGAAAGCGTATACGTTCCGATACCGAGAATAGGCATTTTAATACCGTTATTAAGCGTAACCGTTTTAGTATCGAAATCAAAAGTCAAATCTTTATTTACGATTTCCACAGAACTATTGTCGTCATTACCGGAATCCGCCGGATTATTGTTTGAACTATCATGGTCGGCACAACCGACAATAGCCAGACAAAGAGCAAGGCTTATTAGAAGAGTAGAAACAACTTTTATAATTTTCATAGAAATTTCCTCCGTTTTAATATGCAGGCGCGTTAGTCCATATCCATTTTCCGTCGCGTTTTTCATAGTACGACGTGCCGCTTAAAGTCCAAGTTCCGTGACTGCCGTAAATACGAGCCTCGATTACATTCGTATGTTCTATTTCCGCGCGATTTCCGTTGATAGTAACATTGAGTTTCGTATTGTTTATGTTTATATAATACATATTCCCGGCAGCAATATCGTCAAGCCACTCTTGTTTTGTTTGAGTCGCGCCCGTAATGTGCCGCAGAATAAGATTGTCGTCCATAAGTTCCGCAAGGGTTGCGGTATCTTGCTCGACCATTGCTTGAAGCCTACGCGAATAAACTTCTTTTAATGCCTGTTCATCGGACTTTTCGCTATTACCCGAAAAGTCGATATCCAAATCTTTTATAAATTTTGCCACGGTGTTTTTAGTTTCCTCCCGATTGTTTTGCGCTGTCGTTCCCTGAATAGCCAAGCCATTTAATACGGTTGCACTTTGTAACTGGCTGCGAATTACCGACATGCTCGAACCTAACCCGCTTCCCGCGTGCGTGCAGAAAGGAATTACGGTTTTACCCGAAAAATCATAACTTTCGATAAACGTTCGTATTATCATAGGGCAAGTGCCGCTCCATATAGGATAACCGATGAAAATCACGTCGTATTTGCCAAAGTCTGTAATCATATCTTTTATAGCGGGACGAGCATTTTCGCTTGTTTCACGGCGTGAAACTTCAAGCATTTCGCTGTATACGTCTGGATAAGGAACAACCGGTTGAATAGCGAAAACGTCAGCGTTTGTCTCTTCGACAATCATTTCCGCAACGATTTCGGTATTGCCTTTTTCAACATAACCGACCTGCCAATTTTCTCCGCGACGAGAAAAATACGCCACCAATACGTTACCATTCGACTCGATAACATCGTTTGTGTCGTCGGAAATTTCATCCGAAGAGCCATTACCGTGTCCTGTATCGGCAACGTTATTGCCACCGCAACCGACAAATACAAAGACCGACAAACACAGAATTGTTAAAATTAAAAACGCTGAATTATATATCTTTTTCATAATTGCGCCTCCGATTTACTCGAATGTTCTTGATATCACGATGATTGTAACCTTTTCACACTTTTTCATTGCTGTATCTTACAAGGTTTTAATAAGTTTCGCGGGATTACCGCCGACTACGGTATTCGGAGCAACGTCTTTCGTTACGACTGCTCCTGCCGCCACAACGGCATTTTCTCCTATCGTTACACCGGCAAGTATTATCGCGCCCGCGCCTATCCAAGCGTTTTTACAAATATGGATAGGCTTGCATTTCAAAATCCGATGGTTATACAAATCGTGATTCGCCGTGAGCAGAGTTACGCGCGGAGCAATCATAACGCCGTCTTCTATAGTAACGTAACCATGCGACATGCAAATAAAATTATTGTTAATGAACACGTTTTTGCCGATTTCAATACGGTTTGCATAGTCGATTTGCAAAGGCGGCGTAAGAAAACTCGTAGAGTCAAGCCTGTTCTCAAAAAGTTCTTCGAGCAAAAACGGCAAGTTTTCACTCATCGGCTCAGTGTTATTGATTTGATAACATAATTTGTTGCACCTTGCGATTTCCGAAAACGTTTTTTGAAATTGTTCGTCGTCCATATCGACGATTAGTTCTTTTTTTTCTTCCATAATCATTTAATCCGCGGGTCTGAAAGCAGACAAGTGCGCTTCCTGTTCTTTCAGGTTAAGAGTGAAATATCTCTTGCCGCAATCGAGTGTCGCTATTTTTGCCATTTCTTCGTCTGTAAGTTCAAAATCGAAAATATCGATATTGTCTTTCAAGTGCTGCGGGTTAGTAGACTTTGGAAACACTATGTTGCCTTCTTGAATATGCCAACGCAAAATAATTTGCGCGGGTGTTTTGCGGTATTTTCTTCCGAGTTCGATAAATACCGGTTCGTTAAGCAACGCAGGATCACCGTGACCGAGCGGATACCAACTTTCTACAACCGTTCCGTATGGAGCGAGTTTCTTTTTTAGATCGCGTTGCGCAAAATACGGATGGCATTCAACCTGAATAACCGATGGTTTTGTTTCGGCGTGAAGCAGAAAATCGTCGAGAGTTTCATTGAAATTGCTTATTCCTATCGACTTTACCAAACCAAGAGCTACTGCGCGTTCCATATCTTTC
>CAKQJJ010000176.1 GCA_934247335.1 uncultured Clostridia bacterium
GAACTGCAACGCGCAGATAATGTCTCCGAATTTTGCCGTCATACGGAAGAAAAACAGAACCGGCCAGAAGAGCAAAACCTTTTCGTGACACGTACATACTCCCAGAACCAGCAACGAAAAAGCGTTGAGCAATACTAACATGTAAAAATACCCGAAGCCGGACCTTAGCCCCGTAACAAGCCCGGTAAAATCTCCCGTCCGATAGTACGGAACTATCGAGCCTTTGTTTACGAGCATAATCGACATTAAAAGCGCAATAGCCAAAAGCAAGCAAAAAACAAGCGATTTTCGCCTGTTTTTACGCAACTCAAGTACTATGTCTGACATAATCGAATATAAAAAATCGCCCATATTCTAAGAATATGAGCTATTTTTCGCAATTATGAATTTCGTCTATTATCAGCGAAATAAATTTTTTATTGGTTATTTTTCCGCTGCTCGGCGAAGCAAATACGCCGTATTGTTCGACAACGAACATACTGTCAAAGCTTCCCTCTATTGCGTTGGAAATGCTTTTCTCCACGGTATTTGCCTTTACCTTGAATTTATCCGCCGCACAAAAATACGCTTCGGATAAACCCGTTTTTTCGTTTAACAGTCGCTCTATTACGCAAAACAGATATGCGTAGCCTTTTTTATTGGGAAGAATGCGACGTTTAATCAACATTTCGTTAATCAGATGTTTTTCGTTTACGCTTGACATATAATCATTTTATACTTTCGCGAAAACAAAATTATTGCTTTTTAAGGCGTAATTTGGAATATTTTACCGTTGCCAATCGGCGTACACGCCGTATCCCATAGTCGGGTCGTCGGTAAATACGTGAGTAACCGCGCCCACGATAATCCCGTTCTGAATAATAGGACTTCCGCTCATGCCCTGCACGATACCGCCGGTATAATCTATAAGTCGCCTGTCCGACACCCTGATTATCATGCTCTTTTCGGCACTTTCGCGCTGAGGAAACGCTTTAACTATTTTCACGTCGTAAAACTCTTTCTTTCCGCTTATGCATGAGCATATTTTTGCCGAACCTATTCCGACATCTTTCTTCCCGCCCAATTTTGCCCGGTATTCTTCCGCATTATCGGCTTGCGTAATTCTTCCGATAATGCCGAATTTTCCGCTTTTTTCTATCATTCCTATTCTTTTATTGCACAAATAACCTTTAATCGTGCCGGGCGCGCCTCTACTGCCTTTCTCGATTCCTGAAAGGTTGGCTTCGACTATCTTTCCGCCGCACGACGCAAGCGTAAACCCCGTGTCGTAATCCGAAATGCCGTGACCGAGAGCTGCAAAACTTCCGTCGCCGCGAACGAAGGTCATCGTACCCAATCCGCAAACGCAATCTTTTGCGGCAACTCCGAGTACTCGCTTATTGTCGTTTTTCCCGTAGCCTACGGATATTTTTTCCCGTCGCAGATTGCCGTTTCGCAGAAATTCGACTTCGGCAATATTATCTTTGGGAAAATCGTCGCCGTTCAATATTTCGACTATATCGTCCACACGATAAACGCGGCATCCGTTGATGCTTTTTATTACGTCGCCGGGCATAAAAATCGGCTTAACGCTCCATTCTCCGCTATCGAAATTTTCGGACGAAGTTACGAGCGCGCCGCCGATATCGGCTTCAAAACCGACTATTTCGCCGCCTATATACGCGTACTCGTCGTTATCCGCGCTTACGGGCAGATAAAACGACGTAAAAACGAGTATTATAGACAATATTGCAAAGAAGCATAATTTCCTTTGGTAATTTTTCTTCATATTTGTATTGTTTGCGCATCGGAAAACAATATTCTTTGCAAAAAATGTAAGTTTCAGGAATTTTCGCCCGCCAGATATACGGTAAGAACGTTGCGTTTGTTTTTATAAAGCCTGAACGAGTACCAATCGAATAAACCGTTTGCATTTTCGGTTTTCGCCGAATCGGCGTCTTTATAATATTGCATTTCGGTAAGCGCAGCGATATACGAGTCCGTAAACTTGTAGCATATTACGCCTCCTTCGTTGACTTCTACCAATTTTCCTTCCAAAAATTCCGCGGAATAAACGTCGGACAAAGGCAATCCGTACACCAAAGCGGGCGATCCGTCCGAGCGCAAAACGTTAAGTTCCCAGACAAACTCGCGGTCGTAATCTTCGGGAACGCATTTTTCACAGTATTTACCTCCGCCGTAAAGAGTTTCGCCCTCGTGTTTCAAAGGATTTAACGGCATATTTTGATTATAGTACCGTTTGAGGCATGCGGAACAAACGTACAGCGCGCTTCCGTTCGTTACGCACGTTGACGGAATATACTTGTAAGTAACGCCGTCATCGTCCGTGTAATCGCTTGTCGCAAACGGTTCGGTTCCGAAATCGTGCCGTTTGGAAACGAACAAATAATTGGTAGAAGCGCAACACGAGGCAATCGTGCGGACTTTTCTGCTTCCCGCACACAGAGCGTTGTCGTCGTAAATATAATCGTCGGCAAAGCCGTTGTCCGACAAATAATTTTCAAGCGCAAGACAATAAATGCAACCGTTTTCGTCCGCAAGATCGGAAAAATCCAACGTACAGCCTTTATTCAGACATTTCATAACGGTAAATTTCAGCACATGACCGTTCTCGCAATCGAAAGCGTTATCGATTTTAAAATCAGGCAATTTATGACCCAGTTTCGTGCCGGGCTCTTCGTAAAATTCGTTATCCGGGTCAACTGCGCCGCAATTACACGTGAGTTTGAGCTTAATATTGTCCTTACAAGTCGCGGGCAATCTCGCCGCTTCGTGATTATAGACGTGCGGCGTTAAAACGCCGAGTACAGTCCCGCAAACGACGCAATGATACATGCCGTCGTTCATTGTATCTACGCACGTTAATTCCGGAAAAACGTGACCGGGTATCTTGATATCCACGTAACCGCAGATTACGCAATGACGATCCTGCATACAATTGACCTCCTCGGGAAGACAGTTATATTCGTGATCGCGCACTTTTACGTATTGATCGCAATTAAGACACTTAAACGCAATCGGCTCGTCTTTGCCGGTGAGGTCAAAATATTCGCGAGTCGCTTCCTCGCTGACCCGACAAACGTACATGTCTTGTGCGAGCGCGCGATGACCGAACGCCGTGTTTTCGATTTCTTCGGTTTTGGTTGCATTACATGCGCATTCGTAAACCTCTTTGCGGTTATCGGTACAGGTTGCGTCTATCGTCGATTTATGCTCGTATGCGTGCGGAGTCAGTTTACCCATCGCGTATTCGCCGCATACGGCGCAATAATAAAACTCGTCGCCTTTCGCACTGACGCACGTAAGCACCGGAGTGACATGATCACGCGTTTTCAACGTTTGTCCGCAAACCGTACATTTCTGTACCCTCACGCAAGTAACCGCGTCGTCCTCTACGTCCGGCGTATGCTCGGCAGACTTGACGTACATTCCGCATGCGGTACATTTATAG
>CAKQJJ010000177.1 GCA_934247335.1 uncultured Clostridia bacterium
ACATCATGGGGTCGCCCGATATGACCCTCAACGAAATCAACCGCGCTACTTCGCTCGTGCGTGAAGTCGTTCAGCCCAACGCCAACATTATATTCGGCGCCGATATCAGAGAGTCGATGAAAGACGAAATAATCGTCACCATGATTGCAACCGGATTTGACGGACAAACCGCTCAGCCCGAGCCTCAGCCCGCGGCAAGACAGCAGCAGCGTCCTTCGCCCAGCAGCATGTTCGACGAAAGCTACAACAAAATGTTCGATCAGAGATTCGGCGAACAGCATCCCAACTTCGGTTCGCAGCAGCGCCCCGCAAACAACGGTTATCCCGCACAGCCCGCGCCGCAGGCTCGTCCCGAATCGCAGACCCGCGGCTCGCGTGTTTCCATTGACGAGGACGACACTCCTTCGTGGATGCACAAAATGAAGCGTTAATCGTTTCTTTAATTTAGTAACGCACAATACCGTCAGGACAAATACGTCCCGGCGGTATTTTTTGTCGTCATACTTTTAAAAACTGAAAAACTTCGCGCGAAAAAGATACTATTATTTACGTACAATGACTATATATGTGGAAAACGTAATAGCAGACAATTTCTTTCTTACCTATCTTATTGCGCAGTTAAGCTATAAGATAGGCGGGGTGTACGCAAAAAAACACCGCAGTGTAATTGCAGCGTCGCTCGGAACGGCAGTCGCGCTTGTTTATCCGCTTATTAAAAACAATTTTGCTCTTTTCGCGGTGAAAGCCGCGCTTTACGCCGCAATGTGCGCGATATTATACGTTGGAAAAAACAAACCGATAATGGCGCTCGTATTCTTATGCGTTACTGCGGCGTTCGGAGGAATAATCTTTTTGGTATCTTTCACCGTGTTCGGAAACGTCGAGGAAGCCGTCCGCGGCGGCGGAGAATTTTCCCCGGGCACGATAATTTTTCTCGGTTGGGTGATTTATAAAATCGCGTGGAAATGCGCCGTAAAAAGAAAACGGAAAAAATTTGACGAACAATGCGTCGTGGACGTGGCTTTGTGTATTTGCGGAACCGATATATCGGTTAAAGGACTGGTTGACAGCGGAAACAGACTGTACGATATAAAATCAGCTTTGCCGGTGATGTTGCTTTACGAAGACGAGAGGGTGAAAAACGCAGTGGAAAGCGGCAAAAAAGCCGAATTTTCAGGCTATATTGAAATAACAGGCGTGGGCGGTGAAAAAAGAAAAGTCCCGCTGTATCATCCGGATAAAGCGGAATTTGTCAAAAACGGAAAGGTGGAACCTGCGGGTAACGACTTTTTGGTGGGGCTGTGCGATTTTGCTCTGGGAGGAAACAACAGGTTCGGAGCAATCGTTCATCCCGCGATTTATGGAGGCGTAAATTGAAAATAATCGAATTTTTAAAAGCATGGTTTCAAAAACTATTCGGGCGCGACGAAAACGTCGTAATGTACATTACGGGCGAGGGCAGCCTTCCGGAGCCGCTTTGCGAAAGCGAAGAAAAGGACGCTCTTTCAAAACTTAAAAGCGGCGATTCGGCTATCCGCGAAAAACTGATAGTGCACAATTTGCGCCTTGTCGTTTACATAGCCAAGAAATTCGACAATACGGGACTCGATCAGGACGATCTGATCTCGGTGGGAACGATAGGACTTATCAAAGCCGTCGGCAGTTTCGATCCCGACAAAAACATAAAGCTTGCAACCTATGCTTCGAGGTGCATCGAAAACGAAATTCTTATGTATCTGAGGCGTATGGTCCGCATCAAAAGCGAAATTTCTCTCGACGAACCGTTAAACGTGGATTACGAAGGCAACGAACTTCTGATGAGCGACGTGCTCGGAACCGACTCCGACACCGTTTCCAAAAATCTCGAAACGTCGGTGGAAAAACAGCTGTTGTGGCAGGCTCTCGAAAAATTGGATAAACGCGAACGCGAAATTATGAGCATGCGCTTCGGCTTGTACGGAACCGAAGAAAAAACGCAGAAGGAAGTAGCCGATTCGATAGGTATTTCGCAATCGTATATTTCCCGTCTGGAAAAGAAAATAATAGGAAGACTGAAAAAAGAAATTTCAAGATCGATTTAGCCACCCGATCCCGTTTTTGCTATCGGCATTGCAAACAAATTAAGCCGCAGAAAGCTCTCGTACTAAGAGTTCTGCGGCTTTACGATTTATTCGATATATTTTTTCAACGCTTTTTTGGCGTTTTTTTCCAGTCTTGAAACCTGAGCCTGAGATATTCCTATTTCGTCGGAAACTTCAACCTGAGTTTTTCCCTGGTAAAAACGCATCATCAGAATGTTTTTTTCGCGTTCGTCAAGCTTTTTGATCGCGTCGCCCAGCGTGACGGAGCTCAGCCACTTTTCGTCGTTGTTTTTCTTGTCGCTTATTTGTTCCATTATAAGAACGGTTTCGTTCCCGTCGTGATATACGGGGTCGAACAGCGATACCGGATCACTTATCGCGTCGAGGGCGTCTTTGGCGTCTGCTTCCGCAATGCCGAGTGCCGCGGCAACTTCCAGAAGCGACGCTTCTTTGCCGCTTTCCGCTTCCATTTGCTGCCTTGTGGAAATGACTTTATACGCCGTGTCGCGGAGCGATCTGCTGACCCGTACAGGCGAACTGTCGCGCATGTATCTTCGTATTTCGCCGATTATCATCGGCACCGCGTACGTCGAAAATCTCAGTGACAGAGTGGTGTCAAAATTGTCCATGGCTTTTATAAGCCCTATCGTTCCCACCTGAAACAAGTCGTCCGCATTGTCTTTTTTGGAGTAAAAGCGTTGAATTACGCTTAAAACCAGCCTTAGGTTTGCCATAATAAATTGGTCGCGAGCCGCCTTCGAGCCGCTTCTTGCCTCGTTTAGCAGTTCCATCTGTTGATCGTGACTTAATTTCGGAAGAGTCGAAGTGTCTATTCCGCAAATATTTATCCTTGCCGACATTTATGCCTCCGTATGAACTATTCTCGGAAAAGCGGACCGGAAATATACGTTTTTCACAAAAGTTTTTACACAGAATGCACTTTGTCTGCATATATGTAGTTGAGGTATAATATGAATAAAACGACGAACGAATTGACCTATTCGGAAATCAGAAGCAAATGCGTGGTCGACGCCGGCAACGGTAAAAATCTCGGTCACGTGTGCGACATGGTGTTTACGTCGGATCTGAAAGGCGTTGTCGGGGTAATCGCGCCGTTCGGCAAACGCGGCATGTTCGGTAAAAGTCAGGACGTGTTCATCCCCATCGGATGCATCGACAGCATAGGCGAGGACGTTATTATCGTCAATATCGGTCAGCTGAGGGAAACGGCGGAAGGAAACAAAGTGGCAAGCTGCGCTCCGCCGCCGCCCAAGCCGAATGATATTCCGCCCGCCGGGTGCAGCGCCGATTTATCGCAATGCGAAGGCGATCCGGGGTGCGACCACAGATGCGACAAATGCATGC
>CAKQJJ010000178.1 GCA_934247335.1 uncultured Clostridia bacterium
GAAAAATCTCTTGCCACAAAGATTTTTTTTAACTTTTTATTCCTCAAAGCAACCTCCCGTAAAACGTTTTCTCCGATTATCCGACTATATTTTATTTGATATAGATCATATCATATTTTATGCTTTTTGTAAAGCGATTTACCGTAACGATTTTACTTTTTAAGTTCAATTTTTATTATTATGCCCACGTTTTTTATAGGAAAAACGAAATACGGCGCCCTCGGACGGAAAAGTAGCCGCATAACGTTGCCGCTCTTCCGCCCGTAAGGCGCCGCCCGGGGGATTTTTATTCAATCGATTTATCGTAGCAAATTGCTTTACCGGTGAGTTAAATTTTTACTCGGCTTGCTCTTCGTCGGTTTTAACCGTAACGTTTGCGTCCGCCCAGCCGTCGGCTTTTTCGACCGCTTCCCACTGTTGCGGGCTGCCGGAGAAAGTTATTTCTTTAAGCGCCGAACAGCCGGAGAACGCCTTGGTTCCGATATAAGTCACGCCCGAGGGAAGCGTTACCTTTTCCAGTTTTACGCAACCGAAAAACGCGCAGTCGGATACGGTTTGCAGGCGTTCGGACAGGACGAGCGTTTGCAACGAAACGCAGCCGAAGAACGCGTTTTTACCGACCGTTTTTACTCCGGGGAGCGCGATTTCTTCCAGCGAAACGCAGCCCGAAAAAGCTTTGTCGCCTATGCTTTCGGCGCCCGACGGCAGGTTTACCGAGATAAGCGACGAACAGTTTTCAAACGCGCCGTCGCACACGGCGGTAAGTCCTGCGGGAAAAGTTATTTCTTTAAGCGACGAACAGCCCGCAAACGCGCCCGACTCCACCGTTTTCAGCCCGGCAGGCAGACACAGAGACGAGAAGAACGAGCAGTTGCGGAACGCTCCGCTTTTAATTCCTACCACGGGCAAGCCGTCTATTTCGGACGGGATAACCAGTTTTTCGTCCGAAGCGCTGCCCGCTCCCGCTACCGCCCAGCCGTTTTCCACTCGCTCGAAAAGCAAGCCTTTGGTGTAATTTTCACGCCATTTTGCCGTCAGAACGACGTTTTCAGTGACCGTGAATCCGCAGAACGACCATTTTTCGTCGCCGAAATACCAGCCCTCGAAGGTATAGTTTTCCCGCTCGGGAAGTTTGGGAGCATACGCCTTTTGCCCGGCAAGCACTTTCTGCGAAGCGATTTCGTCGCCGTAACCCGCGTCGAAAGCAACCGTGTAGTACTGTTTTTTGTCGTTCAGTTTGCCGGACGCAAGGTCTTCGAGCCACTGCTTTTCGTCGCCGTTATAGCCGTAAAGGCGAACGTATTGTTCGTACGCGGACTCGCCCGAGTCGCCCTTTTCTCCGCGGTCGCCTTTTTCGCCGCCGACGCCGGTTTTTCCGCGCGGAACCGAAAAAGTAAATTTTTTGCCGTCCGCAAAACTGACCTCGTACACTTCGCCGTACTCGTCCGACGAAATCAGGATTGCCTCGGCAGGCTTTTCTCCCGCTCCGCCCTGCGACGCCTCCACGTCCTTATTGGGGAGCGTGGCGTTTTTGCAGCCGCAAAGTCCCGCGGCGATTACGACGAGCGCCGCCGAAAAGCACAGCGCCGAAAGTAGAATTTTGTTTTTCTTCATGATTATATAGCCTCCGTTTTTCCGCGTTGCACGCTTTGCGCCTTCCTTTTTGGCAAGCGTTTCGCGGTACGAAAAAATATAGCACGAAAGGCGCGTTTAAATCAACCGGCGTTATTTTGCGAAAACGGAAAATCCGCGCGAAAAAAAGCTAAAATTCGTTTGCGAAACGACGGCGATTCAACCGAAAAAACCACTTTAATGCAATTTAACGGTACTAAAATCGGCTTTTCCGTCTATTCGGGTCGAAATAAATCTAATTTATAAAATTAAAAACGCTTTTTGTTGTATACAAAGTACGTCCTACGAAATACTACGTTTTCCGAAAAAATCGTACGCTTCGTGCGTTAGTTTGCATATAAAAATATTTTTAATCGCCCCTTTTCCCTTGCTTTCCCGAACATTATGTGCTATAATATAAAAACTCGAATACGAGCGAGGAAATCATGAAACGGAAATCAAAAACATTTTTCAGACTTTTTCCGACGTATCTGCTGTCTTTCTTGCTTTGCGCGGCTGCTTTCGTCGCCGGATATCTTACAAACGGAACCATTACGACTGCGGGGATAATCGTGTTTGCCGCAAGCTTGCTTTTAATCGCGATAATGCTGATTTCGGGCAAGCTTTACGGCGTTTATTACATGAAAAAAATCGCCCGGGAAGATCCTTTGGAAAAAGAGGATAAAACGTACGAACTTGCAAAAAACATAAAAGCGGCGCCGAAAAAATACATGTCGCTGCTTTCACTGTACCGCGCGCACACCATTACCGCGGCAATCGTCTGCGTTATCGCTCTGCTGGCGGTATTGTTCGGATTTTCAAGCATGATGGCGTGGTGGAAACCCATAATATGGTTTGTGCCGGTGGCTTTCTTATACTTCCCGATTCCGGCGTTTTTCATGTTCTTCCTTTTCGGAGTGACGCGCAGAGAAGAACCGGAAGATTTCATCAATCAGAAAAATTTCCCGATTATAAGCAACGCCATAACCGATATCGTGAGAAGCGAAGGCGTGCGCAACAACGTTCGCATTGCGTTTACGGACGAGTTTGCGTTAACAGCAAAAATCGACGAATACGCCGACATAATAATAGGCGTTCCGCTTTTAATGTCGCTTACCGAAGAAGAATTTTTGCGTTACGTGCGTTTCAACGTAGTTTTCGACACGCTGCCGCAAGTTAAAAAGATTGAAAAATCGGGCAAAATATTCGCTTTGTGGAGCAATTACCCCAGCGATATGGCGCTGAAATTTTCCATTCTGGGACCGCTCGTCAACTTCGTGTGCGACGTTATCGAATACGGACAGATCAAGCACAGCGTTTTGTACGACGCGATGAAGACCGCGCTCGTGCCCAGTTTTCTTACCGAAGCCGCCGAAAAATGCGGCGGTCAGGCGGTTGCAAACGCGTTTGCGAAAGAATTTATGCGCGAAGTTTTCGAGTTTAAATTTACGTTTTATATGGAAGAGCCCTTCTACCGCCCCGTCGAGCCGAGATCGGACATATGTTCATGCGCTACCAACAGATTTTTGAGAGAACTTCATGCTAATCCCGACAAATGGATAAACGCGGCGCTTTCCGCAGCGGCGTCCAAGTCCGGCACGGCACCCTCGGTACGCGATTTCATGAAAGCGTGCCGCGTGGACAAAATAACGCTGGAATTTCCGCAAAAAAGCGGCGGGTTTTACGAAGAAACTCTGCATGTCGAAAACAATATCAACGAAAGCGCGCAGCTTTATTATAAACATCTGATGAATTACGAAGCTTCGAGGCAGGCGCTGTACATTCAGCCCACGCAGACCATCGAAAAATTCGAGATGGACGGCGGGCTGGAC
>CAKQJJ010000179.1 GCA_934247335.1 uncultured Clostridia bacterium
ATCTCTTTCGCTTCTCGGTTTCATTTCTAAACCCTCCGTAAACATATCATCGTATCAATACGACGATTATATTTTACCAATTTCTGCGTTTAGAGTCAAGCTCTTTTATGTGAACAAGAGAGTAAAAGCCGCCTTAAATTTTTCAATTCCACAGATACTCGTTCCCGTGGATTCCTGTTTTAAGTTTGTTGTCTCTTCATATTTTGAAAAGTCGGTTTCCGACTTCTTCCGAACGCCTTTGCCCAAATAGTTTGGACAAAGCTTATCCTGCTTTTGCCGCGGTACCGCTTCCAAAACTATTATCTGTCAATTTCGCGTTATTATCTTTCGTAGATTTTTTAACTTGTGTTTGGGTTCATCATTTTACGCTCCTTATTTCGTTTCTTTTTCTGTTATCCCTTTAAGTACAACAGCAGTGAAACTTCTCTCTACTATTATTGGAAAGTTACCGACTGTTTGGCGGGGTGTTTCACGAAAATTTTTACCTCTCACTATAATTGGAAAGTTGCAAGCCGTTTTGTTGGGGTATTTCATGAAAATTTTACAAAAAAATTGCCGAGAATTTTTCCCGACAACCGCATATAAAAAGGAAGCCCGATATAAATCAAACTTCCTTTTTCGATTATTATATATATTTGCAATTCATTTTCCCCGATAAAATCAGGGCTTCCTGTCTATCGTATCACTTATCTTCTCTCAAGCTCTTGTAAATCTCGCTGACGAAGATACCAAGAACCTCTTTCTTCATTTCGTCGTTAGAAAGAAGCAACGAGAAGAAGTCCTGATTTTGCGAAAGTCCTTCAATCAGCGCGTCGTCGATACCGTCGAAATACGAAAACGCAAAGTCGCTTTCCGTGTTTGCTTTCGCACTCTCGCGCAGTTTTTCGGACTTCATCATCAAGTCTTTGATTTGAAGCATTGCCTTGATTACGACGTCGTTATCGTAGGTTTTGCCCGTCTTACTGTTGATTTCGTCGATAATCTCCGAAAGACGTTTTACCTTGTCCTCGTTCAGATTAAAGTCGTCCGCCGTCGGCAGTTTTACTATCGGATCGGGCGTAACTTTGGTTGTTTTATGCTCTTCGCCTTTCTTCTGAATAAAGTTGTCCGCCTTTATCTTTCCTGACAAATCGAAACCGCCGCCCGGCTGAGAAATATTCACGAACGACACGAAATAAGTCAAAAACAAATACTTTTTATGCAGTTCCACGTCCTCGAAGCACGATACCTGTATCAGGAACTCGTAGAACCGGATAAAATGCCGCACGACCGCCATAATCTCGATTTGTTTCATCAATTCGTATTCTTTCAGTTTTTTCTCGGCGCGTTGCAGATAGAAACGCAACTGATTTTTATCCTTTGCTTCGATAATCTTTTTATAGATAATCTCAGCCGCCATATTCACGTCGTAAGGATCTAAAATCATATATCCGTCGAGTTTCGCTTCCAAATCGTATACCGCCGTCGGCGTAACCGAATTGGCAAGCAGAGTCGTGGTATAATACGGTGCGAACGCCTTGACAATATCGTCGTATGTATTCACGAAATCGAGAATAAACGTCTTTTTCTCAAACGGCGGGCAGATACGGTTCAGGCGCGACAAAGTCTGCACCGCGTTCACCCCGCGCAACTTCTTCAAAACGTACATTGCGCACAGTTTCGGTTGATCGAAACCCGTCTGATATTTGTTTGCCACAAGCAAAACGTTGTAATCGTCCGAATCAAACTTCGTCGGCAGTTTATCTTCCGAAAAGCCGTTCAGAAGCGTTTCCGTGTATTCCGTTTCGTCGTCGGACAGTTTTACTTTTCCCGAAAACGCCACAAGCGCGTGAATACCCGCGTAGCCTTTCTTGGTAACATAATCTTCAAACGCCTGACGATACTTGACTGCACTTGCGCGGGAAGCCGTAACCACCATCGCCTTTGCCATTCCGCCGAGTTCAGATAAAACCGTCGTACGGAAATGTTCGACAATCACTTCCACCCTTTGCGCGATATTCGTTTCGTGCAGTTCCACAAACCGCGCGATTTGCTTTTTGGCTTCCGCAGTCTTGTACTTCGGATCTTCCGAAATCTCTTTGTCCAGCCGATAATACGTATTGTATTCGGTGAAGTTGGCAAGCACGTCTAAAATAAAACCCTCTTCTATCGCCTGTTTCATCGAATACAAGTGGAAGGCTTCTTTTTGTCCTTTCGCGTTCAATCTGCCGAACAAGTCAAGAGTAGTTGCTTTCGGCGTTGCGGTAAAAGCAAACATAGAAACGTTCTTTTGCTTGCCGTTACGCGCAATCTCGTCCGCAATCATATCCTGCGTATCGATAACGCCCTCTTCAAAATCGACTTCGCCCGCGCCGAGCGTCATCGTGATTGCCGCCATATCCTTTCCGGCTGTGGAAGAATGTGCTTCGTCGATAATCACGGCAAAGGTTTTGTTTTTCAGGTTCTTTACCGTGTCCACGATATACGGGAATTTCTGTATCGTCGTGCCGATAATCTTGATGTTGCTTTGAAGCGCAAGAGCTAGGTCTGCCGACGAACATTTATCGTCCATAACCTTGATAAGCCCCGTCTTGTGTTCGATGCCGCGCACCGCGTCCTGCAACTGCCTGTCCACCACCACGCGGTCGGTGCAGATAATAATATTATCGAACACGATTTTGTTTTCTTCGTCGTGAAGCGAAGAAAGCCTGTGCGCAAGCCACGCAATGGAATTCGTCTTGCCCGAACCCGCGCTATGCTGTATCAGATAGTTTTGCGAAGTGCGGTTGACTTCCACGTCCGCTATTGTTTTGCGGATTACGTCAAGTTGATGGTAACGCGGGAACACAACCTTTTCTTTTACCGTGGTTTTGCCCGTTACTTCGTCCGTTTCTTCCTTGCGCTCGATAAAGATAAACTCCGAGATAAGGTCTAACACCGTATCTTTTTTGAGTATATCTTCCCACATATAGTAGACGGAATATTTGTCGGGATAAACGGGATTGCCCTTGCCCGCGTCAATTCCCGTGCCGCTACCCATATTGAACGGCAGAAAGAACGTGCCGTCGTTTGCAAGGCGCGTCGTCATATACACTTCTTGCAAATCCATCGCAAAGTTGACGATACACCCCGCCTTGAAATAGAACAAGCGTGTTTTCGGGTTTCATTCGGTACGGTATTGCAAAATCGCGTCCTGATAACTCTGCCCCGCAAAATTGCATTTGAGTTCAAACGACATAATCGCAAAGCCGTTCAGGAAAATTACAAGGTCGATTCTTTCGGTGTCGCTCGCCCACACTTCTTCCATTACGGAAAAGATGTTTTTATTGTATTTTATAAGCAGGTCTTTGTTGAAAGTCGTTGCGGGCTTGGTATACATAAGGTCTAACTTATAC
>CAKQJJ010000180.1 GCA_934247335.1 uncultured Clostridia bacterium
GAATAATCCTTTTCAAACTTAGCGGAATACTCATCGATTGCGGCGGTTGCCGAAGCGCTTGCGTCGGCGATGTGCTGTTTGGCGTTCTCGTCGTGCTTCTGGATATAATCGATGACGTTTGCGTAGGCGGTGTCCATGCTTGCGCGGAAGTCCTTCATTCCTTCGGCTGCGGCGTTATACGCTGCGGTCATATCTGCCTGAGCGCGTTCGAGAGCTTTGCCGTATGCGTCGAGAGCCGCGGTGACGGCTTCGGTTACTTTGTCCTGTTCGAGCGAAGCGACGTAGTTGCGATAGTTGAGGTAGTTGGTCTTTGCGATACGGAAAGCGGCAAGCGACAGCTGATAAGCCGATTTTTCGCTTACGAATATAGAATTATACGCGGTTTCGTACGCTCCGCAAGCGGTTTCGTAAATTTTAGTAGTGAGTTTGAGTGCGGTTGCGGTAACGGAGTCGAGGTGTGCGGCAACGTAATCGAACTTTGCGATTTCGTACGCGTCGGCTTTTGCCTGATAGTACGCGTTTTTGACTTCTTCGGAATACATTTCAGCCGTTTCTTCGGCAGAATCCATGATGACCTTAATCTTTTCGGCATAGTCCATTGCCTTGATTTCGGCTGCTTCGAGATAGGGCGCGACTTTTGCCACCTGAGCGTCGATGAAGGCGTTTACGTCTTCCTTTGCCCGGGCGACGGTTGCGGTTATTTTCTCCTCGTTGAAATACTCGTCGAGTTTTGCCTTAACTTCGTCGTATCTCGCCTGCGCGTCCTTGCCGGAAATCGAAACGTTGATTTCGTTTTCGCCGGCTTTGACGTTGCCGGTTACCAAAAATCCGGTTTCCTTGGACACCTGAACGAAGGTTTTCACCGCGGTTTCCTTGTCTTTGCCCACGAACACGTCGGCGGACAAGATGAGGTTGCCCTCCTCGTTGAGCGCGTTTACGGCGACAACCACGTCGTCGGAGTTAAGCACGAACTCCACTTCCGGGTTGAGCGACACGGTCATGACGGCGGTATCTCTCGTTTCGTTTTTCGTATCCGAACATGCGGCGAACGAGAAAACCGAGCAGCAAAGCACTGCCGCGAGCATGAAGCTTACAAATTTTTTCATTTTTCTACTTCTCCTTTTCTGAATTTTTACGACGCTTTCCGCGCCGTCTTTCTGTTTGCATTTTATCCTAAAAATATGCGTTTGTCAATAGAAAAACAAAACGATTTTTTACTTGCGGTATAATATTATACGAACTCGGGAAAATTGTATAAAAACTCGGCTACGGAAAGTATTTTCAGAAAAGCGTGCCCGGGAAATATCCCGAAGCAACGTCTTCTTCGTGTGAAAAATCTGCGCGGTAACAACTTTTTGCCACCCGTTCGGCAAGAGCGGAAATAAACGCACGCACGGACAAAACGGCGGAACCTGGTTTTCTTGCAAACGCCTCTGCGCACGAGCGCACCGCGCGATAAGCCTTGTCCGAATCGAGTCCGAGTTTATTTACGGCGTTTTTCAGTGACTTTGAAACCGCTTCTCCGTCGAATAAAATGCCGTTTACGGTAAAAATAAGCAGTTTGAACCCGCTCATTGCCGGGGTAATGCCGTCGTTTAAAAGAATATTAGCCGTCGTTTTGTACGATACCAGCCTGTTCATCGTTTTCCTCCGAAAAATGTTATACGCAAAGTATAATATTTTTCGAGCGCGTTTACAATAGCGAATCGGGCAAAAATCGCCCGTAAAACGGCAAATGCGATAAGAATTATTTGTCGATATTTTTAAAACAACGCTTATATCCGATAAACGCACGCGCAATAGCCCGAGCATAAAATATAAAACCGTTTCAACTCCGACGGAATTAAAAACGGTTTTATATTACTGAATGCGACGTTATCTTCTTAAAGCCGCCTTTTCCGAATTTTTGCTACGCTATCGTTCGCATTATCGCACGGTCGTGCGCAAAGCGTGAATTAAAGAACGGGATAGCCCGCTTTTGTGTGCGCTTCGATAAGTTCGTCGCACATGGAAATAATGTCGTCTATCGACAGTTCGGCGCCCGTGTGCGGATCGAGCATAGCAGCCTGATAGACGTGTTCGCGTTTTCTCGTCACGGCTGCCTCTATGGTAAGCAACTGACAGTTGATATCCAGCATGTTCATTGCGGCGCACTGAACGGGAAGGCGACCGACGTGCGCGGGATGAATTCCGTTTCCGTCCACAAGGCAGGGCACTTCCACGCATGCGTCGGAAGGCAGATTGTCGATCAGCCCCGTATTTAAAACGTTGCCGCCGATCTTGTAGGCGTTGTTTGTGACCATCGCTTCCATAATTCTGGACGCGTACTCGCGCGAACGCTCGTGCTTTATGTCGCCGCCGTTTAACAGCTCTTCCTTTTGCTTTGCCCAGTCGGCAATCTGTTTTACGCAGCGACGAGGATATTCGTCCAGCGGAATATTGAACTTTTCGATAAGCTCCGGGTACTTGGACTTAATATAGAAATAGTTGTACTCGGCGTTATGCTCGCTGCTTTCGGTACAGTAATAGCCCAGCTTATCCATATAATCGAAACGAACCATATCGCCGTGCTTTTCGGTTGCGTTTTTGATTTTCGCTCTTCTCTTGATTTCGGGATAGAGATCGACGCCGTTTTTGTCCTTGATTTCAAGCAACCAGCCCATATGATTGATGCCGGCGATAAGCTCGCTGCCCACTTGGACGTCCTTCATGTTTACGCCTTCGAGAAGCGACTTACTGCAAACCTGAACGCTGTGGCACAGTCCTACGGTTTTCACGCCGGTGTAACGCTGCATATATCCCGAAAGAATAGCCATCGGGTTGGTGTAGTTGAGGAACCACGCGTCCGGGCATACCTCTTCCATGTCGCGAGCAAAACCTTCGAGAACGCGGATGGTGCGCAGTCCGCGGAACACGCCGCCTATTCCCAGCGTATCGCCTATGGTCTGCTGCAAACCGTACTTTTTGGGTATTTCAAAGTCGATTATCGTGCAGGGATCGTAGCCGCCCACCTGAATGGCGTTTACCACGAATCTTGCGCCGCGCAAAGCGTCTTTACGCTGCTCTACGCCTAAATGTTTTTCTATCTTCGCCTTTCCCTCGTTATATTTTTTATTGAGTGCGGTAATGACAAGATAGGATTCGTCAAGACGATTTTTATCGATGTCGTACAGTGCGATTTCGCAGTCTCTGAGACTTTCGGTTAAAAGCGTGTCGCCCAGAACGTTTTTGCAAAATATGGTGCTGCCCGCTCCCATAAAGGTAATTTTCATTTTTATATTCTCCTTATCGATTTGTTTTCACGGGTTCCCGTGTAAAAACATTATAGCACGAAAAAAGCCCGATTTCAACAGTCGGGCTTTACAATTATTT
>CAKQJJ010000181.1 GCA_934247335.1 uncultured Clostridia bacterium
CAAACGAATAGACGGGATAGCCGCCCTCTCCGTCACGGCAAAGCCGTGCCACCTCTCCCGTGGTGAGAGGCTTTAAATTCGTCCCCCCCACGCATCCAAAAGCGTTGCGGGGTTTGGGACACAGCCGCAAGTGTCCCGGCGACTTTTTTGCTTCTTTTTTCTTCGCCTGAAAAAAGAAGATATCCCACACAGCCGAGGACGCCTGTCCCTACAGTGAGAATAATTCCGTTTCGGCACAAACTTTTGACTTCTTTTAAAGCCTCCTTTGCTTTGCAAGGGAGGTGGCTTCGAGCGTTAGCGAAGAAGACGGTGGGATTGTTCGGCGGGCGAACACAGTTCGCCCCTACGGACTAAGGTCAAGAGTACGATAACCGAATTTAACAAAAATTAAAATAAACCCTCTTCGTCACGGTAAACCGTGCCACCTCTCCCGTGGTGAGAGGCTTTAAAACCGTATACCACGCACCAAAAAAATCTTTCCTTTCCTATTCCAAACAAAACAAAAAAGAGTTGGTTATTCATCCGAAGAGAGGACAAACAACCAACCCGCAAATTTCAGGCAATAGTCGCTACCAGAGTTTTTTTATCGTTATCGTACAATACCGTACATTCACCAACCCGTAGCATTCCAATTTGATGACGCTGTCGGGCGTGACGTCAAACAGACTGTCGGGGTCAAAGTATTCGCCACGATAAATAAAGACGAAACTTAAATCCTGGTCGTCGGGATAACTTACGGAAATTTTAACGTTACCCGAAAGGTTCGGTTTGAAATAAAACGCGTCCAGCCCTGCCGACGGCGCAAACAGAACGCGAGTATCTCCCTCGCCGACGGAAAGTGCGTAATCCGCTCGTCGCCCGTCCTTTTCGCTCACTCGTTCGTAACAAGCGGTAAGCACCTCGCCGTAGTTGCCGTGATACACTTTACCGGAGAAAATTTCGCCGTTCAAAGCTTGCCAGCCGACAAAGCACTGTCCGAATGAGTATTCCTGCGCGGGCAATACCACACGGTATCCGAACATAGTTTTCGTGTTTTCTCCGATGCGCAAAGTTACCTTAAAGGATTTGTGCGAATATTCGACGTCGATTCCGCTTCTCCAATCGTAAGCGAAGCCGGCAATCGACGAAACGCCGCCCTGCATATAAATTTTGCCTTTATCCGTACGGCGGCAATTTATTCCGTTTTTGCCGATATATTTTACCGACGACGGCACGAAAATTTCCTCGTTGCCGTCTTCGAGGTAAATGGCGCCCTCGTCGATTATTTCCATCCCGTCGTTAAGCGCTGCGCACACGTTATACAAGCCGCCCTTTTTTATTCTTCTTACCGAATCGGGCAATACGAGCGGCGAAGTCAGCTTTGCATTTGCAAAAGCGTCTTCTCCCACGGTTTCCAAAGAACAGCCCGCCGTGGAAAATTTCAGATTGAGTTTCGCGGCGTAAAAACAATTGCGCCCGATGCTGTTAACGGTGGGCGGAATTTCCACTTCGCTTTCGCATTTTACCCAAGCAAACGCGTTTTCACCCAGTTCTTCCAGAAGCGGCATAGTTATACCGGCGTATTCGCAATATTCGCCAATGACGCCGCTGCCGAACGTACATCTGATTTTAGTCACGTCGTACCCTTTTATTTTTTCGGGGATGACTAACCAGACGCCATTGCCGCGATCGCCGATATAATCGGTTATTACCGCGCGGGAATCCTCTATCGCATACACGAATCCGTTTTCGGTTATGCCGGTTTCAACCTCGTCCCATTTCGCGTACAGCACTATATTGCCCGTCCTACCGCAAAGACGATCGATTGCGTTCCCGGAAAACTCCGGATTATCGTACCAGCCCGAAAAATTGCGACCTTCCAACACCGGAGCGATAAGCGAACCCATCATTATATTGTACGTCCGCGGCGGTTCGACGAGAAATTTGCCGCCGTTCAATCGATATTCGATCTCGTATTCGTGCAATTGATATTCGGATTTGATTTCAATATCTTTATCCACGGTTACGGGAACGGACACGGAATTCCCCGCATTGTCCTGCCAGCCGATAAAATCGTAACCCTCTTTTTCTTCGTGTTCGGGCATATATTGCGAGCCTTTGCTTACCCAATGTCCCACTCCGTCAACTATTATCTCGCAGAAATCAGTGTTTCTTCCCCAGCGCGCGTACACCGTGATTTCACTCATCGTGCAACGAATTGTCGAAACGTAACGAACGGAATCGTCGCCGTATTGCCAGCCCAGAAAAGCGTAGCCGTCGCGCTTCGGAACGGGCAGCACTATCGTTTCGCTTTCGACGTTACACGACCTGACGGGTTCGGAAAGAAATTCGCCGCCGTCAAGCTCGTACTTTATGGGATATTCGATAAGTTTGTATACGGGGTTGATGACCATAAAATCCCGGTCTACCGTTACCGGCACGGACACGGAATTCCCCTCTTTGTCCTGCCACCCGATAAAATCGTAGCCCAATCTGACTTCGTTTTGCGGCGTGTATCTCGTGCCTTTAACCACGCGCGTGATCACTCCGCCCACCTCTACCTCCGAATAATCTTTCGGACTTTCATTCAGAGCGGGAAGAATTATCGCCAGCACCGCGCATAAAACCACGACTGCCGCCGAGGCAACCGCTGCAAAAACGATTTTAAGTTTTTTGCCCGGCGCACGACTGCTTCCGGCTCTATCCGGGGCTTTTTTATCCGGAACTTTTTTGCGCGGATCGCTGAAATACAGCGCGGACAACGGCACTCCGAACACGCGCGACAAGGCAATTATGTTATCTATGTACGGGCAGGTTACGCCGCGTTCCCATCTCGACACCGCGTCGGGAGAGCATCCCACGGCTTCGGCGACGTCCGATTGGCTGAGTCCTCTTTTTCGGCGCAAATCTATTATTTTTTCGCTCAGCGCGGGTACGGAAAATTCGCCGACGTATTGTTTTTCGCCGATCGGCTGCATAAGCAGCGTTTCAAGCGGAACGTCGAGAGCTTTGGCTATGTCGCCGAACTGACCGACGTCCGGGAGCATTATTCCGCGTTCCCACTTGGAAACGGTTTGAAGGTGAACGCCCAGTTTTTCCGCCAATTCGCTTTGACTTATGCCGCTCTCCTTTCTCAGATTTTTAAGTTGCTCTCCGAAATTTTCCATACTATTTCTCCTTTAAGTATAATTATACCATTTTATATCCGAATTTGCAACTTTTTCGGTTTTATAATCGCGCCAGTTTCTGTCAATCCCGCATTTTTTTGAAAAAACGGGTTAAATAAAGGCGTTTGGAATCGGGCTGATTCCAGGCTGGGAGGTGGGTCCCCCTCCCCCCCCTCATAATTGTAGGGACAGACGTCCTCGGCTGTCCGAGCATGGTTTTAAGT
>CAKQJJ010000182.1 GCA_934247335.1 uncultured Clostridia bacterium
GCCACAGAGTTTCGCTGAGGGGATCGACTTTGACGATATTGAATCTTCCCAGCACGCACACTATCGCGCCGGCAATTATTCCGCCGATCAAGCCTCCGATTGCACCGGAAATCGTTTTTTTCGGACTGATTTCGGGGCAGAATTTAGGACCTTTAAGAAGCGATCCGACAAAGTAAGCCATCATGTCCGCAAACGAAGTGGATATAAAAGCAAGAATAATCATGCCGGCAGACATTTGTCCCGGCAGATAGGCGAGAGTCATCATTACGAACAAAGGAAGCACCGGGTAAACGAGAACGAAACTCGTTGCCGCGCCGCCCTTTACTTCGTATTTTTTGGAAAACATCGTGTAATTAAGCGCAATAACGGCGTTTAACAAAGTAAGCACGCAGACGGCAAGAAGCGCCTGATTTATTCCGTTAAAAGCGCCGATAACTTTATACACCAGGTATTCGCATGCAACGAATAACACAAGCAGAAACTTTACCGCTTTTCCCAATTTTTCCTGCAAGCATTTGCAAACCTCGAAGCCAGCCGCAAGCATTAAAAAAAGCGAAAACACGTCAAAAACTATCGGACTCCAATATATGGTGCCCAATATAGTTCCGACGTACGCAACGGCTATAAAAAACCCGGTAATAACGCGTTGTTTCATATTACTCCTTTCCGTATCGACGATTACGCTCTTCAAACGAATGAAGAGCTGCATACAAGTCCGCTTTTTTGAAATCGGGCCAGTATTTTTTACAAAAATATAATTCCGAATACGCTATCTGATACAGCAAAAAATTGCTTAAACGCATTTCGCCGCTCGTTCGGATAACGAAATCGGGGTCGGGCATTCCTCCGGTATATAAAAGATCGGAAAATGTTTGCTCGGTAACTTTTTCGCCTTTTTCCACGGCTTTGTTTACGGCACGCACGATTTCGCTGCGCGAGCCGTAATTCATGGCAACGTTGAGCGTTCCTTTAACATCCGGTATCGAAGCGCCCGATAATTTTTCGATAAGCGCCTGTAAATCGTCCGGAAAAGCCGAAACGTCGCCCAGAACGTTTACCTTAATTCCGTCCTTGACCAATTCGCGGAAATACTTGGAAAAACAAGTGCGGAAAAGCATCATAAGCGAGCTTACTTCCTCTTCCGAACGGTTCCAGTTTTCCGTAGAAAAAGCGTACACGGTCATGTACGGAATACCCAGCGAGAACACCTCTTGTACCGTTTTTTTAAGTGTTTTTACACCCGCGGAATGACCGAGCGCACGGCTGAGCCCGCGCTCTTTCGCCCATCTTCCGTTGCCGTCCATGATAAACGCAACGTGGCGCGGCAAAAGGTTAAATTCGTCAGACTTCAAAAACTTCTGCGTCCTTGTTTTTGATGATAACGTCCACTTCGGCAACGTTTTTGTCAAGTATTTTTTGAACTTCTTTTCCGTAGCTGTCCACGTCGTCTTCGGTAATCAGATTGTCCTTTTTGAACACTTTGATTTTATCGAGAATATCGCGGCGCGCGTTACGGAGAGCAACCTTGTATTCCTCGCCGATTTTGTGAACCTGCTTGGAAAGATCGCGTCTTCTCTCTTCGGTGAGCTGCGGGAAAACGAGACGAATCACTTTGCCGTCGTCGGTAGGCGTAATTCCGATATCCGATTCGTTGATAGCCTTTACCACCGCTTTGATCATGCTGGTGTCCCAAAGCGAAATTTGCAGAAGTCTTGCTTCGGGAACGGTGATATTGGACATCTGGGAAAGCGGAGTCTGCGTTCCGTAATAATCAACGTAAACTTTGTTGAGAATCTGCGGATTTGCTCTGCCCGCGCGGATTGCGCCGAGGTCTATTTTAAGATGCTCCATGCTGTCGGCAAGAGTAAGTTCATACTCGTCGAAAGCGTCCTGAACCTGAGGATTGTTGAAAGTCATGATTTTTCTCCTGTTTGTTTTTTCTATATTATATCATCAAACGAAAAATTTTACAACTATTTTATGAGCGTACCTATTTTTTCGCCCATAGCGGCTTTGATAAGTCCGCGCTCGCTGCTGAGCCCGAATGCGACGATATGCAATCCGTTTTCACGGCAAAGCGTAACCGAAGTCAGGTCCATAACGTGCAGATCTTTGTTGATAATGTCCATGTAGCTTAGCTCGTCAAACTTGACTGCGTTGGGATTTGTTTTGGGATCACTGTCGTAAACGCCGTCGATATTTTTTGCCATAAGCAAAACGTCCGCGCCGATTTCGGTTGCGCGAAGAGCCGCGCCGGTATCGGTAGAGAAATAAGGATTGCCGGTGCCGCAGGCGAAAATAACCACTCTGCCGCATTCAAAATGACGGATTGCCTTACGCAGAATAAACGGCTCGGCAACCTGCGGAATGCTGAGCGCGGTTTGCACTCTTACGGGAACCCCGTGGCTTTCGATTGCGTCCTGCAATGCAAGCGAATTCATAACGGTTGCAAGCATGCCCATATGATCGGCGGTAACTCTGTCCATGTTCTGGCCTTGTCTTCCGCGCCAGAAATTACCTCCGCCCACCACTATGCCGATTTCCACGCCTTTTTCGTGAAGTTCGACAATCTGGGAAACGATATGTTCGACGGCTTCCGGATTTATTCCCACGCCCGCTTCTCCGGCAAGCGCTTCGCCGCTGATTTTCAGTAATACTCTTTTATACATATTGTCCTCCGATTTACAAAAAACTAAAAAAATGGGAACACTTTAAGCAAAGCGTTCCCAAATAAACAAAATTACTTATTGGCGATTTTTGCTATTTCTTCGGCAAAATTCTCGTTTTTCTTTTCAAGACCTTCGCCCATGACGAATTTCTCGAACTTGACGATCTCGCAAGTGGTGCCTGCTTTAGCCGCAACGTTGTCGAGATGCTGCTTAACGGTAACCGAATTGTCTTTTACGAAATCCTGATCGATAAGGCAAACGTCCTTGTAGAACTTGTTTACCTTGCCTACGAGCATCTTTTCGATGATAGCTTCGGGCTTGCCTGCGTTCTTGGGATCGTTGAGAGCCTGAGCTTTGAGAATTTCTTTCTCGTGAGCAACTTCTTCTGCGGGAACTTCGTTGTTGTAGGTATATTTTGCCGAGCACCAAGCGACGTGCAATGCAACGTCGTGGCAAGCGGTTGCGAATTCTTCGTTTTCGTTGACGTTTTTGCCGGTTTTGACTTCGAGCAGAACGCCGAGCTTTCCGCCGAGGTCACCGCGCAGGAGCGCGAACAGACGCTGCGAGCGGTGCTGTTTTCCGGACGGCGGCCGCGCCAGCTCTGGCTCAACGGTGTAAAGCAGAAAACCGCCGCCGAGTTTACCGGTGTGCTGCAC
>CAKQJJ010000183.1 GCA_934247335.1 uncultured Clostridia bacterium
CTTTTTCTTTCTCGTGATATCGCCGCCGTAGCACTTCGCAAGCACGTCTTTTCTGAGCGCTTTTACGGTTTCTCTCGCGATGACCTTTCCGCCGATTGCCGCCTGAATGGGAATTTCAAACATCTGGCGCGGAATTACGTCTTTAAGCTTTTCGGCAATGCTTCTGCCGCGGGCATACGCTTTATCGCGGTGAACTATTATGCTGAGGGCGTCGCACACGTCGTTGTTGAGCAATATATCGAGTTTTACGAGGTCGCTTGCCTTATATCCTTTTATTTCATAATCGAGACTTGCGTAGCCGCGCGTTCTCGATTTCAATCCGTCGAAAAAGTCGTACACTATTTCGTTAAGCGGAATTTCGTAGTGCATACGCACGCGCGTTTTATCGAGATATACCATATCGATGTATTCGCCGCGCTTATCCTGACAAAGCTCCATTATGGAGCCGATATATTCGGGCGGAGTGAAAATGTGCGCGGTAACCACAGGCTCCTCGATATACTCGATTTCGGGAACGGGCGGAAGATTGCTGGGGTTTGTAACCGTAAGTTCTTCGCCGTTGGTCTTTTTTACCTTGTAATTAACGCCGGGAGCGGTCGTAATAAGGTCGAGATTGAATTCTCTTTCCAGTCGCTCCTCGATAATTTCCATGTGCAGCAAGCCCAGAAAGCCGCATCTGAAACCGAATCCGAGCGCCACCGACACTTCCGGCTCAAACGAGAGCGACGCGTCGTTTAGTCTCAGTTTTTCGAGAGCGTCTTTAAGGTCGTCGTAATGCGAGCCGTCCACCGGGTATATTCCGCAGAAAACGACAGGCTGAACCTTTTTATATCCGGGGCAAGGAGTGCTCGTCGGGTTATCGGCAAGCGTGATAGTGTCGCCGGGAGCGCAGTCGGAAACGTTTTTTATGCTTCCGCAAACGTAACCTACTTCACCCGCCTGCAAACAGTCGGTGGGAACCGGCTTGGGCTGGAAGACGCCCACTTCAACGACGTCGTACTGCTTTCCGTTGCTCATGATTTGCATACGGTCGCCCACCTTTATTTTTCCGTCTTTGATACGGACAAGACAGACCGCGCCTTTATAATTATCGTAATACGAGTCGAAAATAAGCGCTTTAAGCGGAGCGTTTACGTCGCCTTTTGGAGCGGGTACCATTGCCACGACCTGGTCGAGAACGTCCTTTATTCCTATGCCTTCTTTCGCACTTACGAGCGGAGCCATGGACGCGTCTATTCCGATTACGTCCTCTATTTCGGCGCGGACTTCTGCGGGACGCGCGGACGGCAAATCTATTTTGTTGATTACCGGCAGAATTTCGAGATCGTTGTCAACAGCAATGTACACGTTTGCAAGCGTTTGCGCTTCTACGCCCTGCGTTGCGTCCACGATCAGCACGGCGCCCTCGCAAGCGGCAAGCGACCGCGAAACCTCGTACGTAAAGTCCACGTGACCGGGGGTGTCTATAAGATTGAGTTCGTATTCCACTCCGTCCAGAGTATAATTCATCTTGACGGGGGCAAGCTTTATAGTGATGCCGCGTTCGCGCTCAATATCCATCGAATCGAGCAATTGCTCGGAAAGTTCGCGCTTGGCAAGCGTTCCGGTGTACTCGATAAGTCGGTCGGCAAGTGTCGATTTGCCGTGATCTATGTGCGCTATTATGCAAAAGTTTCTGATGTTTTTCTGCTTATCCATGCTAAACATTATATCCGTTTGAACGCCAAAAAGCAAATATTTTTCACAATCCTAACCGATAATTTGAAAAAATAAAATATTTGATTGCGTATAAGCACCGTTTTTATTGATTTTTTTGTGGATTTGCTATATAATTACTGTGTATAATCGGTAGAAATGTGAATATGGAGGATCAGTATGGATATTAAAAAAATGTGGCTATGTACCCGTCCTATCGCTCACAGAGGTCTTCACACCGACGGCAAACCCGAAAACTCTCTTGCCGCTTTTGTAAATGCGTGCGATTACGGCTTTCCCATCGAAACGGACGTTCAAGCTATCGACGACGGCACCGTCATCGTTTTCCACGACGACAATATCAGCCGTATGACGTCGCACGACGGATACGTTTCCAATCTCACATCGGAAAAACTTAGCGAACTGCGCCTTGCCGGCACGGATGAAAAAATCCCCACGTTCGAGCAATTTCTCGAAACGGTAAACGGCAAAGTGCCTCTTCTCATCGAAATCAAAAACGAGGGCAAAGTCGGCTCTCTCGAACAGAAAGTCATCGACATGCTTGCTTCGTACAACGGCGAATTTGCCGTTCAGTCGTTCAACCCCTATTCTATGGAATATTTCAAAAAGAACGCCAGCGGAATTATTCGCGGACAGCTTTCGATGGTTATGACAAAAAACAATATGTCGGGAGCGTTCAAACGCTTTATGTTCAACTCGCTGAAAATCGCAAAAATTTCCTCGCCCGACTTCATTTCGTACAACGCGCCCGATTTGCCCAACAAAAAGGTTTCCAAGCTCAACATCCCCACCCTCGCGTGGACGGTGCGCAGCAATACGGAAATGGAAAAAGTTTCGCCCTACTGCGACAATATCATTTTTGAAAACTTCATTCCCGTCAAAACGAACGAATAATTTACTGAATACGAAAATTTTGATTAAAGTAAAAATCGGCAAGTGCGATTATCGTGCCTGCCGATTTTTACGTGCTTTTAAGAATATTAAATTTGAGATAAATCGATAACGGAAACGACCGCGCCTCTTTCATTGCTCTCGTTGCAGACGATTGTGTAGATTACGTACAGCTTGCCGTCGCTTTCGTACGCGGACGGATACGACCACTGATAACCGTCGTTCAATTCGCTTGAAAAGCCGTCCTGCAAAATAAAGCCCTTGTCGAATTGCATTTCGGCACTACCAAACAGAATATACAAGTTTTTCCTGTCGGCGTTAAGGCTTCCGATTACGTAATTTCTGCCGTCCGATAACGTGCCCGAGTATATCTTGGAATTGGCAAACGGAATATCCGACGCATGCGCACCCGACCAATGTTCGCCGTAATCGTCGGACAGAAAAACGATGGGAACGTTTCTCTCGTCGTTTCGGCAAAACGCATATATCTCGTTTTTATTTAAAATTAAGGAAACTTCGGGATGAATGAACGCGGACCCGTCGGGCAAATATTTGTCTTCGGCGATTTTCACCTGCCGCCATTCCGCGTCGATTTTTCCGTTATCGGAAATCAGCACGCCGGGCGTTTGCGGAAATCCGTCGAGTTCGCCAAACCTGCCGGGCAGTATCAGCTTACCGTTGTCTGTTTTATAAACGTTGGTGT
>CAKQJJ010000184.1 GCA_934247335.1 uncultured Clostridia bacterium
ACGTATCAAAGGTCGTTCTTTCGATAACTGGATGACCAACGAAAAATACACCGGCGAATTTAAGTTCGGCGGCAGAGATTGCAAGAATATCTATCCCGCAATCGTGGATAAAGCCTTGTTTTTGAAAGTGCAGGAGAAACTTGCCGAAAACAAGTACGTTCTCGGCGGACAGGAAACGGCAAAAGTGCCTTATCTATTAAGCGGTAAAGTATTTTGCGGACATTGCGGTTCGGAAATGGTTGCGGATAAAAGTACCGGTAAAAGCGGTAAAAAATATTCCTACTATACTTGCAAGAAAAGGCAAAAGCACGAGTGCGATAAACTTCGTGAAAATAAGGATAATCTCGAAAGTTACGTTACATCTTGTGTAGTGAACTTTTTGAAAGATAAGAAAAACGCGGAAATGGCAGTTGACGACGTATTCGCATATTACGAAAAACGTACTGACGAAGATAATCTCAGAAGTATCGCCGCGCGAATTGCCAATATACAAAACGAGGCGGAAAAACTTGCCGACGCGTTTATAGATGCGAAGAGCCAACTGTTGAAAAACAAGATTGAAACGAAAATGGCAGAGTATGAAATTCTGCTTAGCGATTTGGAAACGCAAAAGGCGCAACTCGAATTAGAACGCGGTTACAGAATTACGAAAAAAGATTTGCTTGCTTTTATTGAAGAACTGCTTAAAGGCGACGTTAATGATAAAGAATACCAAAAGCAAATAATAAACCACCTTGTAAGTCAAGTATTCGTTTCTGACGATGACACCGTAGTGTTCTTCAATCTTCGCGGTGGCAAGGACATCGAAAAACTGACCATAGACGATACAAAAGATGCTGTAAATAGTGCAAAAGGTGTGCGAACGCAAACATCCCCACTCCACCACAGATGAAAAAACGAACTCTGATATAAAAACGGAGTTCGCTTTTTTTCGTTTTAAAGAGATTTTTCTCGCAGAAAGCCGCGGCGACGGGGTGCGCCACTTAAAATTATCCGACGGGCAACGGCGACGACGATACGAACAAAATTCTTGCTTTCGGATAAAAAATATGGTATAATAGCTCATAAATACCAAGGGGCTAATTCCGCGGGGTTAAAAACTTTTACTCCTGCCGGGGATACGTCGTTTGCGTAATTCTTCAATTGCCTCGGACACTTCCAAAATGAAACGAAAGCATTATTTTCTGAAAATCGAATATCAGCCCGGCTACGTTTCCGTATTCGGGAACGAAAACGGACTACGGCGATTGGTTTCGATCGTCAATAATTTTTCGCGTGCTTGCAGTGCCGCAAATAAATTCCGCGTGCTTGACATGAAAAACGAAATTACGGAAGGCGACACGGGATTATTTCTGAAATACGACGAAAGCGGAAATGAAAATACGGCTTTAAGCATCCGATATCTGAAAAGCGCAACAACCTGCTCCTCTCTGCTTCCGGATATTCCGATGATCCGAGTGCGAGGTTCAAAACCGGAATTGGCTCGTCTTGCAAGAGAAATCGAAAATTACTTAGACGACCGATCCGATTGTAAAGAACTGGTTATGCACGGCGGAATCGATCTTGCCGAAGACTCTCAGGCTTTGGACGTCGTTTTAGATACCGAATGCACGCAAGAAAACGGACGGCACGCATAAAGCAGATTTTACGGGAACAAGGGGATTTTCCGCGAGAATTTCCAGGTGTGTATCGCCCGAAACCGAGGTTTATATGAATACAATCGTAATAAGAAAAAAAACGTACGCCTTAGGGCAAGTAGATTCCAAATTCATCAGATTGGAAAATGAAAAAGCTTATTCCTCGCAAAAGAAGTTCGTGCAAGATTTCGGCTGGAAAAAAATAATGTCGTCTTTATATGACGAAACAATCGATTCGGATAATCTTACGAGCTGCTCGCTGTTCAATTCATATAAAACGTTTCTAAGCAGCTCCGATTCGATGAATACGGATTTTTTTAAAGCTTATCAAATCAACGATAATTTCGCCGTGTCCATGGACGCAAGCATCTATTTGTTTCATCTGATCCCGAAAGGCGAAATTTATACGGATATCGTCCCGTGGTATTGTGCCGACGGTCAAGTATATCTCGGCGACACGTGGTGGGAGCAAGACGATGAAATTTTACACAATATCCAATCTTTATCCGTCGTAGATTTTTTAGAACGGTACAAAGGCTGGTGTTTCCCAAGCAAAAAGCTATTTTAGTTAAAGCGATTGCCCTCGCGCAAAAAATTAAACCGAAAAGCTTGATTAACCAACGTTAGTATGTTATAATATTAAAGCGAACTTTATTTATAGCCCGCATTGCTGAACGTTACGCGGAATTAACCGGACAATTATGAAACAAATAGGCGCGGAAGAACAATATAAGCTATTTACAGCCACGTTGGACGAATGCGGCGAGTTTTTACTGCACAAAACTCCGCAGGAGATAGAATACCTGCTGTTTGAAGAATTCGACGGAGACAGCGTTTCGTTTTTAAGCCGACCGCTCCTCCGTTCTCTGCTGAGCGCCGGAATGATCGACGACGAAATATTTAATCTGTCGCTTGCTTTGGCAAAGAAATTCCGCGCGCTTGAAGGCACGGAGTTATGGAACGCCTCCGCCGTCGTTTGCTCGCCCGAATGGAGAGAAATTATGGCGCTGTCGGATAAAATCAAAAACTTAATCGGCTATAACGCCCAAAAATAAAACTACAAACGCCTATGAAAATTTTCAAATTCAATATCTCGTGGGAAAAATCAATCGAAAAATTATACGAGTTTATAATTTCCAACTGTCCGGATTATTTCGGCGTTTCTGTTAAAAACACATCTTTTTACATATGCCCGATGCCCGACGCGGAATTTTTAATCTACGTTTACAACGATTCTCTCGAAGGCAGCCCACAAATAAAAAATCCGGACACGGACAAATGGGAATACACTTCGGAGCAATATAAAACCGTACGGTTCGACGTTCCCGCCGGCAATACCGTCGTCATCTCGGACGGATTTCCCGATTTACCCGAAAACGAAATCCGCTACTTAAAATGGGATAAACAAACTCTGCTGCGACAAATGGCAAAAGTTCATTACTGCTCGTGCAATTGGATTCTGAAAATTCCAAAGCACGAAGCGACCATGCAATACGACCGAACGACCGATCGCATTTTATATTCGGGAACGTATCAAAAGTCGTACAAAGACGACAAAAAGCGAAAAGAAATCGACATCACACAAGCAATCGAAAATACCTATCTTTAAGGAAAAGAGTTACTTTTTAAGCTTTTATCCGAGGAAAACATGTACTATCACGTTAAATT
>CAKQJJ010000185.1 GCA_934247335.1 uncultured Clostridia bacterium
CGTCCGAAAAATTTTCTTCCAGAACTTTTTTAAGCCGAGCCATTTTTTGCTCGTCGCGTTCTACGAAAATGATTTTAAGAAGAGAGGGAAAGCGGCTTATAAATTCGATTGCGCTCTCGCCTTGACTGGGATAGTATTTATGCACGACCGCTTGTTCGTCGGTAACGTGATATTCGGGCAGTTCGCCGTACGCCTTTTGCGCCTTTTCGACGAATTCGAGCGGCAAAACCTTCATTGCGTGGCGGAACACGAACTCTTTTTGCTTTCGCGAATACATCGCGGTGCCGTTCGTCCCGGCAAAAATATCGTCAATCGGCATAATATCGTACAGAAAATCCATTGCAAGCGGACTTCTGCCCGAAGCCACCACGAACCGTCCGCCTTTTTCGGTGAATTTTTTAACCGCAAGGATATTTTCTTCGCATATGCAGCCGAGCGGCGTGCGCGTGGGCGAAACGCATTTGGCTTCGCTCGTGGCAAGAGTGCCGTCGAAATCGCTGCAAATAATAACGTCGGATAAGTTCATGGTTTTTTCGGCTCCGTAAATTGAATTTCGCATAAATTATACAACAAAACGCGCGTTTTTGCAACCGAAAACCCCGCCGTTTCGCGCCTTTTCGCCATACGCTTGACAAAAGCTTTTTCTTGTGTTACAATACAAAAGAAATTTTTTTGAAGGCGATCGTGTTTCGCCGACGAGGAAAGGACGCTCATGAACAAAAGATCGCGTATTCTGATATTTTTGTTCGCCGCAATATTTACCGTTGCGGTAATTTCGTCGTTCTTCTTTTCCGGATACGAAGCTTCTCACGACTGCGTGGGCGGAGAATGTACCGTGTGCGCCGTTTTGGACGCGTGCCGCGACTTTTTAAGTAAAGCCGGCGAAGGCGCTTCGGAAGCCGTTGCAAGCCTTTTTGCCGTGTTTTCCGTCGTGCCGGTCGTGTCGTTAAGTTCGTGCGCGGCAGTCGGAAAATCGCCCGTAAAACTGAAAGACAGGCTCATAAATTGATTTGTAGCGGCGAATAATTCATTTGTCACGAAAATCGATCAAGGAGCAAAATATATGAAAAAAATAATAACGTTGCTTTTGTCGCTTGTTTTAGTCGCAGGCGTATTTTCGGGGTGCAACGGAGGGAAAACCGACAACGCGAAATATTCGGTCGTTTGCACGGTTTTTTCCGAGTACGAATGGACTCGTGAAATCGCTGCCGGCGACGACGATACCGAAGTTAAACTTCTGGGCGGCAAAGGCGTTGATTTACACAACTATCAGCCCACAATAAAAGACGTGGCGGAAATTTCCCGCTGCGATATGTTCGTTTACGTGGGCGGAATTTCGGACGGCTGGACCAAAAACGTGCTGTCGTCCGCCGAAAACAAGAACATGCGCACGGTAAAACTGTTTGACGTGCTGTCGTCGCGCCTCAAAGAAGAAGACGAAGAGGACGATCACGATCATGATCACGACCACGATCACGACGAAACCGAATACGACGAGCATTTGTGGCTGTCGCTTAAAAACGCCGTAATCGTCGCCGAAAAAATAAAGGACGAGCTCACCGCCATGAACCCCGACAAGGGCGAATTGTACGCAAGCAATTTTGCCGCTTATAAGCAAAAACTTCAGGCGCTTGACGGAGAATATGCCGCCGCGGTTTCGTCTGCAAAGGTAAAAACGCTCGTGTTTGCCGACCGTTTTCCGTTCCGCTACATGACCGAAGACTACGGCATCGAATATTTCGCCGCTTTCCCCGGCTGCTCGTCGCAAAGCGAAATTTCGCCTGCCAAAATAATGTCGCTTGCGGCAAAAATAGACGAATATAAACTGAAATGCGTGGTCATTCTCTCGGAGAGCACGGAAGACGCCGCAAAATCGGTAATAGACAAAACGACCGATAAAAATCAGAAAATAGTCAAACTCGATTCGTTGCAATCGGTTTCGACCAAAGATATACAAAACGGAAAAACTTATCTTTCCGCAATGCAAAGCAATCTTTCCGCGCTTAAAACCGCGTTGGAGGCAGAATAATATGGCATATATATCGTGTCGGGATTTGTGCGTCGGCTACGACGGAAAACCCGTGCTTAACAACCTGAACTTCGACGTTTGCGCCGGCGACTATCTCTGCATAGTGGGCGAAAACGGCTCGGGGAAATCCACGCTTATGAAAACCATTCTCGGGCTTATCGCGCCAGTGTCGGGCAAAGTGGAATTTGCCGACGGTCTTAAAAGAACCGAAATAGGCTATCTTCCGCAACAGACGGTGGTGCAGAAAGATTTCCCGGCTTCGGTGTCCGAAATAGTTTTGTCCGGATGTCTGTCGCACCTCGGGAAAAGATTGTTCTACGGTAAAGCCGAGAAAAATCTTGCCGCCGAAAATATGAAAAAAATGCACATATATCCGCTTAAAAACGCTTGTTACCGCAATCTTTCGGGCGGTCAGCAGCAAAGAGTTCTGCTTGCCCGCGCGCTTTGCGCAACGCAAAAACTACTGCTTCTGGACGAACCCGTGTCGGGGCTCGATCCGACGGTAACCGAGGAAATGTACGAGCTTATCGCAAAACTGCACGAAGAGGGCATTGCGATTATCATGATAACGCACGACCTGTCGGCTGCCGCAAAATACGCAACCAAAGTTTTGCATATAGGTCACGAAATTTTCTTCGGCAGCAAGCAGGAATATCTTGCCGCTTCCGCTCGTTCGGAAATTGCCGGACAGGGAGGGAAAGAAAATGCTTGAAGAACTGTTTTCTTACCTTAAAATGGATTTCGTGCAGTACGCGCTTATCTCGGCAACGCTCATTTCGCTGTGTTCGGCGCTGCTGGGGGTAACTCTCGTCTTAAAACGCTTTTCGTTTATAGGCGACGGACTGTCGCACGTGGCGTTCGGAGCGTCCATTATCGCAACCATCGCCAATATTTCGGATAACGTCGTAATAACGCTGCCGGTTACCATTGCCTGCGCCATACTTTTGCTGTGCGCCGGCGAAAAGACCAAGATCAAAGGCGACGCCGCGGTCGCAATGCTGTCGGTGGGTGCGCTTGCCGTGGGATATCTGCTTATAAACCTGTTCCCCACGTCCGGCAACATAAACACCGACGTTTGCGGAACCATGTTCGGAACCACGAAAATAGTTTCGTTAAAGCCCGCCGAAGTGTGGACGTGCGTAATTTTGTCGCTGCTCGTAGTGGCGTTTTTCGTCGTGTTCTACAACAGAATTTTCGCCGTCACGTTCGACGAGAATTTTGCCGTAGCCACCGGCACCAAGGCAAAACTGTACAAC
>CAKQJJ010000186.1 GCA_934247335.1 uncultured Clostridia bacterium
TCGTTAAACTTAACGCCGTATCGAGCGGCGTTGCCGACGCGAAAAAAGCAATAGAAGAAGCTCGCGAAAAGCTTCGCATTTACGGAAAGAAAACGTATTTGCTGCTTGACGAGTGTCATCGCTGGAATAAAGCCCAGTCCGATTGCGTGTTGTCGGCAATGGAAGACGGCAGTATAATTTTCGTCGGATCCACTACAGAAAATCCCAATCTCGCCATGACTAAGGCAATCGTCAGCAGGTGTCGCATTTTCGAGCTTAAAGCGCTGAAAGACGACGATATTAAAAAGGGAATAATGCGCGCGCTTTCGGACAAAGAAAACGGACTGGGTAATTTCGATATAGAAATTATCGACGATGCCGTCGATCATATAGTGTGGAGCTGTGCGGGCGATATGAGAAAGGCGCTCGGAGCGCTCGAGCTTGCCGCTTTATCCACGCCGCCCGACAAAGACGGCAAAATAATCATCGATAAGTCGGTTGCCGAGCAGTCGGTGCAAAAAAAGTCGGTTTCGATAAACGAAAGCACGACTTACGATATGTTGAGCGCGTTTTGCAAAAGTTTGCGCGGATCCGATCCCGACGCCGCTTTATTTTGGGCTTTTCGCCTGCTTGCGGCGGGTTTCGACCCGTTGATACTGTTCAGAAGAATGATAGCTCACGCAAGCGAGGACGTCGGAATGGCAGACAGCTCGGTTTTGCAGTTCGTGACGTCCGCCATGACCGCGTATGAAAAAATCGGAATGCCGGAAGGGGAGCTTACGCTTGCGCACGCAATAATTTATCTGTGCACTGCGCCCAAGTCCAATAAAGTTTATCTTGCGAAAGAGGCGGCAAAGCGGGCTGCGGAAAACGAAAAGGACGATTTCGTGCCGTTACATTTACGCAACACGGATTTTTCAACGAGCGATAAATCGGATAAACCATATCTTTATCCTCACGATTTCGACGGATATGTAGAGCAGCAATACTTGCCTGACGGAATTAAAAGCGAAAAGTTCTATTTCCCGTCCGATAACGGAAAGGAAAAAGATATCAAAGACTTTCTCGCTTATATCGAAAAGCGGAAAGGCGAAGTGAGTAAATAACCAATAAAATGCGATTTTGCGTGGTTTTTAGCACGCAAATTGCATTTTTAAGTACTATGCCTGACATAGTACTTGCAAATTAAGCCCGCTTAATAGACGGAAATAAACGCGTTTTGTCGGATGAATAGTAATCGGACGAATAATAAATTTGCCACCAAACGATAATAAAAGAAAAAAGCCTCGTAAAAACTTACGAGGCTTTTCTTTTTTGTGGGTTGTTTTAGTTGAACGCTTTTCCGTTGCAACCGAGGACGTTTACGAGCTTGTGCTCTACGCATTCCTGAATGAGAGTTCTCGCGGGAGCCAGATACTGTCTGGGATCGAAGTGAGAGGGGTTCTCAACGAAATGCTTTCTGATAGCTGCGGTAAACGCAAGACGCAGGTCGGAGTCGATGTTGATTTTGCAGACAGCCATGGTTGCCGCTTTTCTCAGCATATCTTCCGGAACGCCTTTGGCTCCGGGCATGGTTCCGCCGTACTGGTTGATGATGTCAACGTATTCGGGGATGACGGAGGAAGCGCCGTGCAGAACGATCGGGAATTCGGGCAAACGCTTTGCGACTTCTTCGAGAATATCGAAACGAAGTTTAGCTTCGCCTTTGAATTTATAAGCGCCGTGCGAAGTTCCGATTGCGATTGCAAGCGAATCTACTCCGGTGCTGTTAACGAATTCTTCAACCTGGTTGGGATCGGTGTAGCAAGCGTTTTCGTCGGAAACGTTTACTTCGTCTTCGATACCGGCAAGTTTACCGAGTTCGGCTTCGACTACTACGCCGTGATCGTGAGCGTATTTAACGACTTCGCTGGTCACTTTGATGTTATCGGCAAAAGGAAGCGAAGACGCGTCGATCATAACCGAGGTAAATCCGTCGTCGATAGCGGATTTGCACAGTTCGTACGAATCGCCGTGATCGAGATGCAGGCAGATGGGAAGACCGGAATCTTCAACTGCAGCTTCAACCAATTTCTTGAGGTATTTGGGGTTAGCGTAATTTCTCGCACCCTTGGAAACCTGAAGAATAAGCGGAGCCTGCTGCTTTTTGCCGGCTTCTACGATACCCTGAATCATTTCCATGTTGTTTACGTTGAACGCGCCGATTGCATAGTGACCGGCATACGCTTTAGCAAACATTTCTTTTGTTGTAACTAATGGCATAATTACCCTCCATAATAGTTCTTTCGTCGGTATTATACTACATTTGTTTGCATTTGACCAGCGTTTTTACGTATTTTTCAAAAAAATTTTTGTTTGCGCGTTTTTGCGAATATTTTATCGGCGTGCGTAAATACTTGTTTTTGTGCGCGCGAAATAAGCGCGCGTACGCAGTTCGTCTTTTTCTATATAATATAGAAAAGAACTTTGTCGGGCATACGCGCCCGAACGCACAGGAATTGCGGGCTGAAAACCTCGGCAGAGAATTTCTTCAAAAACGTAAAACGATGTAGTTATTCCGCGGAATAATCGGAAAAAACGGACGGCGGAATGAAAAATTCATGCGTACTAAGGCTTTAAGTCGGCTGAATTTTTCTTTTGCAATCGGCTAAAAACGAAAATTTTTTGGAAAAAATGGAAATTCCGACAAAAAAGAGGTGCAATTCGCTTGCAAAATTTCGGAAAAAAGTTTATTATGTAGTTGAAATTTTATTTCGGAGGAATAAAAACTATGATAAAAGTAGGTATCAACGGTTTCGGAAGAATCGGTCGTCTGGTCTTCAGAGCCAGCACCAAACGCGACGACATCGTCGTAACCGCAGTAAACGATCCGTTCATCGACGTTGCTTATGCAGCTTATATGCTTAAGTACGACACCATGCACGGTCATTTCGACGGAACCATTGAGATTGAAGACAACGCTCTTATCGTCAACGGTAACAAGGTAACTTTCTTTGCAGAAAAAGATCCTTCCAACATCAACTGGAAGTCCTGCGGAGCAGAGTACATCGTCGAATCCACCGGCGTGTTCTGCACCACCGAGAAAGCATCCGCTCACTTCAACGGCGGAGCAAAGAAAGTCGTTATTTCCGCTCCCGCAAAGGATAAGGAAACCCCCACTTTCGTATGCGGCGTAAACCTGGACAAGTATACTCCCGACATGAAGGTCGTTTCCAACGCATCCTGCACCACCAACTGCCT
>CAKQJJ010000187.1 GCA_934247335.1 uncultured Clostridia bacterium
GTATAATTCGGCGCCTCTGAACGAGCGTATGTCCGTTCCCGTGATTTCTTCGATTTTATTCAACCTTCCGGTCATAGTGTTACGGTGCAAAAACAGCTTTTTCGCGGTATCGGTGAGGTTGAGGTCGTTTCCGAGAAAAGCCGAAGCCGTATCTTTAAGAGTATCGGAAAGAGCGCCTTCTTCCTTTTCGGGCGAAATATATTCGATAAACGCGCGCAGATCCTTTTCCGGAACTTTACGCATAAGATCGACGAGAGCGCAGTCGCTGTAATGCCGTACGCTGCCCGAACACAGACGATAAGCGGCAAGCGTTCGCGAATACGCAGACATAATCCCGTCCGAGCCGCACGCAAAGCCGCCCGAACAGGTAACGAGATGCATTTTTCTGTCGCCGGTAATTCCCTCGTACAAAATTTCGGCAAGCTCTTCGCTTCCGTCGTACGAGCCGTCGAATACTTTGAGATACAAAGCCGAATTGAGATCGCACTTAACGAGATAGTCCTCTTTCGACGACAACGCGTCGAGATAGGACACGAGCTCGCTCCATTTTTCGGGATCGTTAGTTACAAGCAGGACGACGAGATACTTTTTTCCGGATATTTTTTTATCGAGGCGCACGATTTCGTCGGAAGCCGCAATACCGCTTATAAGCCGATATACGGCAACGCTTTGGTCATCTCTCCCGTTTTTGGAAACGACGTCGGCAAAATATGCGCGGATAAGCGCGATGACGGCGTTATCGGTATTTTCAGGCACGGACAGCCCCACCTTTTTTCCGGCGTGCATTACCGTAAAACAAATTCTTTGCTTTTTGTCGGCGGAAACTGTGTTATTCTCCTTTTCGACGCGCAGATCAACGCCCGAAATTCGGCTTAAATATTCGATTTTATCCGATAAAGAGCTCATTTTCCCTCCGAAGCAAAATACTTTTCGCCGAGAATTTTTACTTCGGCGGTGCCTTTGGTCATTTCGGTAAGCAAAGCCTTGGCTTTCTCGGCGTTATCGCAGGCAAGCGTAGCCGTAACCGCGCTGTCGTACTCGACGGAAACCGTTTCGCCTGCGTTTTTGATTGCCGCGGATATCTTTTTATAAGTCGAATAGTCGGTTTTTAAGCTTAAAAGCGATTTTTTCGTAAACGTAACCGCGCCGCATTGTTTTACGACGCCCGCAGCCGAATCGCTGTACGCGCGCGTAAGTCCGCCCGCGCCGAGCAATATTCCGCCGAAATAACGCACCACGGCAATCAGGCTTTTTTTAAGCCCGTTCTTTTTTATCACGTCTAAAATAGGCTTCCCCGCCGTTCCGCTCGGTTCTCCGTCGTCGGAAAAACGCGCGATCATTCCGTCTTCGTCGGCGACGAACGCATAGCAAACGTGGCGTGCGTCGTAATGTTTTTTTCGGACAGCCGCCAACTTTTCCGCCGCGTCGTCCTCGCTTTCAACGGGAAACGAATACGCAATAAACTCGGAACGTTTGATTTCGAGCGTGAAAACGCCCTCTTTTATCGAAGAATACGAATCGATCAATTCAGTTTTACGTTTACGTGAACCTTTTTGCCCTTGTGAAGCACGAAAGAATTCGCGGTTGTGAAATCTTTTACGGTTGCGTGAGAATCGGAAACTTTGGCTTCGTCGATTTTTACTCCGCCGCCATCGATAAGTCTGCGGGCTTCGCTCTTGCTTGCGGCAACGCCTGCCATAAACATAACGTCGGCAATAAGCGTGTCGCCGTTTGCGTTTATTTCGACCGTGGGCATATCTTCCGCGTTTCCGCCGAATGCGGCAAGCGCCTGCTTTTCTGCTGCTTTCGCCTTCTCTTCGCCGTGAACCAGTTTGGTTACTTCGTACGCGAGGCGTTTTTTAGCTTCGTTGATACGCTCGTCTTTGTATTTGCAAAGCTCTTCTATTTCTTCGAGATCCATGAAAGTGAGCAGTTTCATGCACTCTTCCACTTTTGCGTCTTCCACCGAACGGAAGTACTGATAGAAGTCGTAAACCGAGCATTTGTTTTCGTCCAGCCACAACGCGCCTTTCTGCGTTTTTCCCATTTTCTTTCCGTCGGAAGTAAGCAAAAGCGTGCATGTCATGCAGAACGCGTCCTGCTGTTTCTTTCTTCTGATAAGATCAACGCCGGCAAGCATGTTGGACCACTGATCGTCGCCACCCAGTTCGAGCTTGCAATCGTAAATGTCGCTGAGCTTTAAGAAGTCGTAGCCCTGCATAAGCATGTAGTTGAATTCGAGGAAAGTAAGTCCTTTTTCCATTCTCTGCTTATAGCACTCGGCGGTGAGCATCTTGTTCACCGAGAAATATGCGCCTATGTCGCGCAGAAAGTCAACGTAGTTGAGTTTGAGCAGCCAATCGGCGTTGTTTGCGATAATCGCGGCGTTTTCGCCCTCGAAATTTATAAAACGCGACATTTGCTTTTTGAAGCATTCGACGTTGTGATCCACCGTTTCGCGGGTCATCATCGCACGCATGTCCGATCTTCCCGAAGGATCGCCTATCATTCCGGTTCCGCCGCCGAACAAAGCTATCGGCGTGTGACCGTATTTTTGCATCCACGCCATTGCCATGACGGGTATATAATGTCCGATGTGCAGACTGTCGGCAGTGGGATCGAAGCCGACGTAGAACTTAACTTTCTCTTCACCCAGCATTTTATACAGATCTTCGTCGTAAATGGTCTGTTTGATAAAGCCTCTTTCTTTCAGCACGTCGTATACGTTTTTCATTATATTTTTCTCCTTGAAACCGGATTTCCCGGTTATTTTCATAATTTTACGATTTCGTATTGATTTCTGAATTTTTCCGAAATCGAGATTGCGGCGTTTCCCGTGACGTACGCCTTACCGCCGAGCGTGAACATTACTGCTCCGTACGCGTTTTTATCAAGCTTGTCCGCGCCTTTTTCGCCGTTTATCATGGCGTACGAGCAAAGCGCCTGCGCCTCGGTTGCGCTTTTTGCAATTACTGCGGCGTACACGACGTAATCGCTTTTGGGGCTGTATTCGTCGTCGCCGGTTTTATTAAGCGTCGTCGGAATTCCGCTGACGGGATCGATCACCGAGCCGATATACAGCCCGTTTACGATCAGCGAATTTTCCTTTACGTCTTTGGCTGCGATCGAATATCCGCCCGGCACCGCTATATCAAACAGCGCTTCGTCGCCGGTAGATGCGGAAAAGT
>CAKQJJ010000188.1 GCA_934247335.1 uncultured Clostridia bacterium
CTTTAAGACCGGTGAGCTTGCCGTCTGCGTACGAAGCCACGTCCGCGGGTTCCACCTTTACGGTGACCATATCGCCGCCGGTGAACGTAATGCCTACCGATTTCGTTTCGCCCACTTCAATCGTCATCTCCGAAACGTTGAACGAGACGCTGTACGAGGGCTTATCCGGGTTGTCGGTGTTGCCGTCGCACGCTACGAAAAACGGACATGCCATCATTACGGCGCACAATACGCAGATCAGAATAACAAATCTTTTTTTCATAATTTTCTCCTTTTGAAAATTCTTACGTTATACGCCGGCTTGTCCGCCCGCATATCCCGTAGTGATACTTATTATACTACTTTTGACACACTCTGTCAACCGTGTTGCAAAATTTTTACGCGATCGTATACGCTTTTATGGATAATTTTATGCTATAGAGTCATAAAAAACGTTGAAATATCGGCCTGCGTGATTAAAACGTGGTGTCGGTAAGCAACGAAGTCGTAGCGCTGCTATCGCCGAGCAGTCCCATGAGAAGCGCCATTATTATCACGTCGTTTACGTTTCCGAACAGCGACGAGCTCGCGCAATCTCCGTTTTTATTGTAATTATTGCTCATAAGCAGAACGATAAGCAGCAGTTTGAAAATGTTTTCGTCGTTCATAATTCTCCGTAATACGCCTCCGAAACGAAATAATCGACAATTTGCGTAAAAATAAACGTGCTATAATGTACACGTAATCACTCGTACGCTTATTGTATGCCGTACGCCGGAATTTTATTAGTAAGGAGTATATATAAATGAATCAGAATATCCTCGAAAATCTCACTCTGGACGCGCCGAGCGCCATGAAAGTGGAAAAATACATGCCCGGCGAGGACGCTCTTTTGCGCCTGTCCGACCTGTTTTCCGTGCTCGGCGACAGAACGCGGCTTAAAATTCTGTCGGCGCTGTCCATTACTCCCATGTGCGTGGGTGACATATCGCTGCTGCTCGGGATAAATCAGACCACAGTTTCGCACCAGCTTAAAACGTTGCGCGGTAGCGGATTCGTGCAGTACAAGCGCGACGGAAAAGTCATTTATTATTCGGTCCGCGACCGCAAAGTTGACGATATTTTCTCCTCCGCCACCGATTTCCTCGTCGGTTAGAGCTGGTTTGGGAGTAAAAAGAATAATTTTAAATGTAGGGACTTTCGTCCTCTGCTGTCCGCACCTTTTAAAGCCTCTCACTTCGGGAGAGGTGGCACGGCTTGCCGTGACGGAGAGGGCTTATTCCCAAAGGTTTGCGGGCGAACACGGTTTATTCCTACCGCGCAACAACGCCTCGAACCACCCCTTAGGGGAGACCTGCGGTCTCCCGCAATTCACTCGGCAACTAAAAAAAGAACGACGAAATTTTTCGCCGCTCCTTTTTTTAGTTAATATCACAATTCTTCTGTTTATTAAATATAATTTCTCTTGTTAAATATAATTTCTCTTGGTTTACGCAATTTTTCTCGGCGCGCGTCGAACAATCGTCGTTAACGCTGCGGCGGGCGCAAGAAAAAACGTTTTCGGGTCGTCAGGGTTCTTCCGTGGTCTCGATCTGACGGATATACAGTTGTCGTTCGACGTGATTTTTCAGAATAGAGGCTGCGTCGGTGATGACATGTTCCATGCGGCAGGCGTTTTCTTCCGCGCTGTCGTCGCTTACGCCTATAAGTTTCAGAGCCGCGACAAGCGTTTTGTGCTTTTGCTCGATATCCTGCGCTTTTATAAGCCCCAATTTGGTTAACGAGATTTTACCCTGATAAAACTTGACGTAACCGATATCCGCAAACCGCTCCATTGCCTTGTGCACGCTTGCCTTGCTGTATCCGCGCTCGTCCGCCACGTCCGTCAGCCTGACCGATCCGTTCTTTTTTTGCAACGAATAAATAGTTGCCAGATACATTTCCTGCGATTCGCTGTTCTCAATCATTTACAGATCCCCCTCGTCAAAAGAAAATCAAGCATTACGCGCTTTTTTCTTGCGTTTTACCACAAGAACTACCGTTACGACTATGCCGGCAACTACGACTATGCAACCGACCGTGATCAGAATATATCCCCAAATCGGCATATGAAACGCCACGCCGGGAATGCACAGAATAATGGTTCCGCTCTTGTCCGTTTCCACGTTGACGTAGCTGCCGCCGTTGGACACGTTGAGTTTGGTAAGGCTTCCGTCTTCGCTCATTAAATAAGCGACCACTTCGTTTCGGTTGTACGTCGAATCGGCTTTTATGCCTATCTTTACGCTTCCGTCGGGGGAAACCGAACTTCCGTCCGATGAGAGAAGCTCCACGCCGAACACCTGAAATCTGTCGGCAATCTTTGCCATTTTGTCCGCCGCCGTCTTGTAAACAGTGCTGTCGGATTCTATTTTGGAAGCAAGCAGCATGGTACCTTCGGGCAGAACTCCGTTTTCGTCGTAGAGTTTTGCAAGGCTGTCGCCGTTTATGCTCGAAGTGATTTTGACGTCCTTTTCCGCGTAAGTCGGATTGCCGAGAGAGGTCGTATAAGACTGCGACTCCGCGCGGTACACGACGTGATATTCGCCCGCATTGTTAAGCACGAGTTTGTTTCCGTCAAGCTCGACTTCGGTTTTCTCGCCGCCGCGAACGTAATACGCTTTTACCGTCACGTCCAAAGCTTCGTCGCCGAGATTTGCGGTTGCTTCGCGAATGATAAAAGTCTGCCCTTTTGTCGCTTCGTACTCGCTGCCCGAACTCGTGGAGATTACCGGAACGAATTCGGCGGGGCGTTCGGTTGAAGTATCTTCCACATCGCCTACTCTCGTTGCCGAAGAAAGGTTAAGCGTAATGGTGAACGTGAAAGTTTCGCCTCTCACCGACACGTAAACCGAAAACGGCAGAGTTTTTTGTAAGTTTTCCTTGGATAACGTGTACGAATAAGTTTTTCTGTTGCCGTTGTCTTCTGTTATGCGATAGCCTATTTGTTTACCGTTTTCGAGATTCAGCGACAAATTTTCCATCGAAGAAGAAAGCTGCGTAAACGAAAAGTAGTATCTGTCGCCGATTTTTTCGACCACGGCGGTTTTGTCGAAGTATTTTTCAAGCATCGTTTTGCCAATGCCCGACTGTCCGCCGAAATCGTAACTCACTTCGTATTTTCCGTCCTCGCCGTCTACGGGAGACGCCGCAT
>CAKQJJ010000189.1 GCA_934247335.1 uncultured Clostridia bacterium
CCTTGATACCGTACTGCTTCATTATAGCGGAGGTTTTTGCCTCTCTTCTTTCATAACCTTCAAAAGTTACAGCCATTGTTATTACCTCCTTATTCCTTACGGGGATCGATGAACTTGACCACGCCTTCTTCTGCGGTGAATCTGCCGTAGTGTCCGGTTGCGGCTTTAAGCGCTTCGTCTGCGCTCATGCCTGCTTTGATCTTGTCCAGCATTACGCCGAGTTTGATATATTCGTAACCGATAACCTGGCTGTCCTTGTCAAGCGCGAGCTTGGTGATGTAGCCTTCGGTAAGTTCGAGATAACGAACGCCCTTTTCTTCGGTGGAATAGATGGTACCGGTCATGGAACGCTGACCTTTTCCGAGATCTTCCAGTCCCGCGCCGATAACCAAGCCGCCTTCCGAGAAAGCAGACTGAGTTCTGCCGTATGCTATCTGGAGGAACAATTCCCTCATAGCGGTGTTGATAGCGTCGCAAACGAGGTCGGTGTTGAGCGCCTCGAGGATGGTTTTGCCGGGGAGGATTTCGCCCGCCATAGCCGCCGAGTGAGTCATACCCGAGCAACCGATGGTTTCAACCAGCGCTTCGCGGATGATACCGTCCTTTACGTTGAGGCTGAGCTTGCACGCGCCCTGCTGAGGTGCGCACCAGCCTACGCCGTGCGTATAACCGTTGATGTCCTGAATGTTGTAAGCCTGAACCCATTTTCCTTCTTCCGGAATGGGAGCCGGTCCGTGCTTGGGACCCTTGGCTACGCAGACCATTCTTTCTACTTCTTTAGAAAACTGCATAATTGCCCTCCAAAAATAATTTCGTCATAAGGGTTTGTCCGTATTTGCCGCGATATATCCTTCACGGCGAATAAATTCCGCAAACCAATTGTTATTATATCACATTTTCGCGCAATAAACAACTGTTTTTTACGCATTTAATCAAACATTTTGCACCGGTCTTTTACCACGCGACGGGCATGCCGTCCACGTAATGCCAAAACTTTCCTTCCGCAGTCGGCTTTTGCTCGCTGTAATAATAGCGAGGAGTGGTAAGCGTTTTGTCGTCCGCGTTTATTTTTATCTGCGCGAATTCGCTTTCGCTGCCGTTATAGTAGACGTACGACGGCGCGGTGCTTGCCATATACGAATTAAACACGTTATACCCGATTTTCTTGACGTTTTTGCCTATTACCACCGCTTTTAAGTAATTATCCATAAACGCCGTTTCGTCTATCTCCTCCACGTCGTCGCCTATTATTACGGTCATAAGGCGAGTGGTTGGATTATTTCCCTTCATATTCATGAACGCGTCTTTCTGAATATATTTTCCGCCCGCTTTTATAAGCGTTATGGTTGACGGAATATTGAAAAACACGTCCTGAGAATATTTGCCCACGCACACGAATTGGCGGACCTGAGCCTTGTCGGACGTTCTGCCGAACAAAAAGCCTTCGGTAAGCTGAACGTAGTCGGTTTTTTGCTGTCTTACTACTCCTGCAAACGGCACGGACAGAGTTTCGAGCGCGGCGCAGCCTTCTACCGCGCCTTCGCCTATGCTTATTACCGACGAGGGAACTTCAAACGCCGCAAGCATATAGCAGTTGCGGAACGCGCGGGCGTATATTATTTTCGTTGCCGCGTTTATTTCGCACGAAGTTATCGGCTGAGAAGCGGCTTTTACGAGCGCGAAATACTCGTTGCCGGAAGCGGGCAGGTAGTAAGCGTTGTCGTATTTATTCATCACCGACGTCGGCATGCCGTCGAAAGCGCCGCACGCAATTATTTCGGTGCTGCCGTTTATCACGGTTTTTGCCGATTTATCCATAGCTCCCGCCAACAATCCGTACTTATTGTCGCCTTTTTTAAGATAGCGGCAGTTTCCGCTTACCGTGTACGGCAGTTTATCCGCTCCCGTAAACGCGTCGGCGCCAACCAAAGCTACTTTTGACGGAACGTTAAGTTTTGTAAGCGACGAACAATTGTAAAACGCTTTGGCTTCGATTATGTAAATATCGTCGGGCAAAGTTATTTCTTCTATGTGCGAGCAATCGGAAAAGGCGGCAGCGGGCAGCGATCCGGTTTCCACCGTCACTTTTTTAAGCGTAGCGGGCACTATCGAATTGTTTTTTGCCTGCGACCAGAATATTTTGCCGAGGAAATACTCCGTCGAGCCGTCGTAGCCGTCGGATGCGGAATCGCCTATCTGCGGAATAGAAAGCTCAACGAGGTTGCTTGCTCCGTACAAAACGCCTCTGTCCACGAAATACGAATTGGATCCGAGCGTTTTCATCGTGGCTTTTTTAAGGTTGGTCTTGTCGAAAAATCTGAACGTGCAGGGCGTGCCGTACCATTCTTCAACGTTAAGGCAGCCGTCAAACGCCGTTAATGCCGCTTCGCTTGTGTTTATATCGCCCAGAATAGTTACTTTTTTAAGCGAAGTGCAGTAGTTGAAAGTATGCGATTCGAGGTACACGACTTTGGACGGAATTACTATTTCTTTAAGCTTTTCGCAGTTGGCAAACGCGTAATAGCAAAGGCGCGTAAGGCTGTTAGGCAGCGAAACCTCTTCTATGTTGTCACAGTTTTCAAACGCGCCGCCGTTTATCTGCAACACGCCCTCTTCTATTATTACCTTTTTGATTTTATGCTCGGTTCCGTAGTCGTACTCCGGGCGGAACGCAGTCGCTTTTATTTCGGTGACCGGCAGATTTTTGTACGAGCCGGGAATAATCAATACTCCGTCAGCAAGCGTCGCGTTCTTTTTAAGTCCCGCAACCGTGTATCCTTTGCCGTCCGAATTGAGTTCAAACGTCACGGCATACTTGCTTTCGCCACAGAACTCGCACGTTCCGTCGCTGCCGTAAACGTGGTCGGTTTTGGGAACAACTTGTTGCGCTATTTTATAATCGCAACGGGAACAATGTTCGCCTTCCGTAAGCCCTGTTTTTAAGCATGTAGCCGACACTGCTTCGTCTTTGATTATATCGTGACCGAGCGCGGGGATTTCGGTTTGTTCTACTTTATAATCGCAACGAGAACAATGTTCTCCCGCGGTTAGACCTGTTGTAAGGCAAGTGG
>CAKQJJ010000190.1 GCA_934247335.1 uncultured Clostridia bacterium
GGTCAAGGCGACGTACAAAAGGCGCATTTCCTCTTCCTTTTGCTTTTTCGACAGGCGAATTCTTGCCGCTCTCGTCATGAAATTGTCCGAGTAGTCGCCCTTTTTGCCGGTTTTGAGGCACAAGCCCAGATTCCCGTCGAAGAAATAGCGCATGTTTTCGTCGGAAATGTTGAATTTTTTGTCGCAATCGATTAAAAACACGTACGGATACTGCAATCCTTTGGACGTGTGAATGGTCATCATTTTAAGACTGCCGGCGGGGGCGGGAGACTCGTATTTTCCGTCGCCGCGAGCCATATAGCGGAAGTAATCGGTAACCGACGACGCGCTTTTAAGCGACGAGAGATATTCGGTAAAGCGCACGAGCGTTTCGAGCGCGATTTCGCCCTCGGGCGAGGCAAGCAGTTTTACGTCGTAGTCGGTTTCGGCAATCAGTCCGCTTACCAGTTCGGGTACCGACTGACTGCGGGACAGCTGCGTGTATCTCGTAATTCGATCAAGCGCGGCGGCGAGTTTTTGGGCAATAGCGTCGTCGTGATTTACGGCGTAGGCGCGCACTTTGGCGCAAAAGCCGCCTTTTCCTTCGGCAGCGCGGCACAGTTCGTCCTCGCTTACTCCGCACAGCGGCGAGAGAAGATAGCCCAGCATGTTTACGTCGTCCTCTCCGAACGCGAGCAGGTTTATAAACTGATTGACGGCGCGCACTTCTTTTGCCGACGAAAAGTAGTTTTTACGGCACAAAAACACGTTTATTCCGCCGTTTTTGAGCATATCGTACACAAGACGGACCACTTCTCCGTTGCTGCGGAAAAGCACGGCGATATCCTTTTCTTCCACCCGATTGCCGTTTTCGTCGGGCGTTTCGAGCCGCTCGGCAATGCCGCGGACTATATGAGTAGCCATTACGCGGGCGTTTTCCTTTTCTTCGTTTTCGTAATTGCGAAGGTCGTAAATTCCCGAAAGCTGCTTTTTTTCGGCTTTTTCGGGCTTTTCGATAAGGCGAAGCTTAACCTCGCCGCCGTCTTCGCTTTTGCCGAAAACGAGCTTTGCGCGAAGATAATCCACTCCTCCGAACGAAGGCGTCATAGCGCGGGAAAACACGGCGTTTGCGTAATTTATTACCGCGGTGCCGCTACGGAAATTTTCGGTAAACTCGATGCTTTCGCCGAAACCGTGTTCGGCTGGGGAAATAAATTTTTCGAGGAAAATATCCGGGTCGCTCATCCGGAAAGCGTAAATGCTCTGCTTGACGTCGCCGACGATGAAGAGATACTGCCCCACAGCCGCGTGAATAAGCGCGTCCTGCAAAGGGTTGACGTCCTGATACTCGTCCACGAACACGAATTTACAGGTTTTTCGTATTTCGTCGCCGACTTCCGAGCGAAGTATTTCGTACGCGGTGTGTTCGAGGTCGCCGTAGTCGGCAAGCGCGCGGCGTTTTTTCTCCTTTATAAGTCCGGAATAAACCGCCGAGATGAATTTTGCAGCCGCTTCCGCCTGTTTTTTGACTTCCGGCAGCGGCGTAAAGCTTTCGATTTCCGACTTTTCGGCAATCAGCGATTTAAGCCGTTCTTTTACGCCTTTTATTTGCTCGTTGAGATCGGCAAAATCGGAATTTCCGCGGAAAACTTCAAATTTCGCACCGTTCAAAAACGCCGAATGAACGCTGTCGCAGTGCTTTGCAAGCTTGTCGTATTTAACCGCCAAGGCGGCGTTTTTTATCTCTTCGAGCGAAGAAAGCGCGGCATGGACTCTTCGGTCGTAATGCTCGCAGACTAATTTTTTCGCAAGAGAATTATCGTATCCGTCGCAGGATTTTTCTATCCACAAGGCGGGATTTTTGCGCGATTTGGCAAATTCGACGCCGTCGGACACGAACTGTTTGAAAGCGGTATCTCTTCGGTTTGATACGAAATTTTCGTACAAAACGCGGAAATTTTCGTCTTTTTCGGCAAATTCGTCCACAAGAGAATCGACCACGGCGTCGCAGAGTTCGCGTTTTTCGCCGTCGGTTAAAAGTTCGTAGTCGGCGTCCGTATCGGCGGCGTAAAAGTAGTTTTTGACTATATTGCCGCACCAGGAATCTATAGTTCCGATTTTGGCGGACGGCAGAATACGAAGCTGGGCGTCGAATTTTTCGTCCAGGTCGCGAAGGGAAATTATCGCCTTGCTTATTTTGTCGCGCATGTCGGAAGCGGCGGCTTTGGTGAAGGTGATGATAAGCATGTTTTCAAGCGATTCGCCTTCTTTTAAAAGCTCGATTATTCTGCCCACCATTGCCGTGGTTTTGCCGCTGCCCGCGGACGCTGAAACCAGAACGTTTTCGCCGCGGCACTCGACCGCTCTTTTTTGTTTATTCGTCAGCGCCATCTTTCACCGCCTTTATTATGTCGTCGTATTTCGCGCCGGTAATTTTCCGCTCGCATTTTTTGCCGTAGCACGCCGCCGCGTAATCGCAGTACGAGCAAGCTCCGTTTTGCCCCGAAGCCGTGGGAACAGCCGCTATAAAGCCGCTTTTTATGCCCTCGATCGCCTTTTCGGAAACGGCGTAGGCGTATTTCATGACGCTTTCCGCAACTTCGTCCGGCACGAGCGTTTTCTGGTTTTTCGCGGCGGGATCGAAATCGAACACGTCGCTTTTGTTTTCGGGCGATTTTTTGTCCATTGCGTGAATATACATCGGGTCGTTTATAAGCATTCCGCAAAGAACGCCGGCGTTTTTGCTGTCGTTTACGGGGAAATAGAACATTCCCACGGGAGTGTAGCCGCGCTTTTTCATTACGAGCGAATATATCGGAAGCTGCAACTTTTTGCCGAAATAGATATCGTTTGCCGAAAGTTCGACCTTTGCTCCGCTCTTGTAGTCCACCACGCGCACGGCGTTTCCGTATGCGTCCACGCGGTCGATCTGCCCGCACATTACCACTCCGCCGGGGGCAAGGCTGAGTTCTTTATTCTCGCCGGGGTCGCCGTAGCGCACTTCCTCTCCGAGTGGCACGAATTCGCCCTCTCCG
>CAKQJJ010000191.1 GCA_934247335.1 uncultured Clostridia bacterium
CCTTTGAGGCTGCCCTTTACAAGTACGACGTCGGCGGCGTTTTTGGCTACGTCGGCGCCCGCTCCTATCGCTATTCCCACATCTGCGCGGGTGAGCGCGGGAGCGTCGTTTATTCCGTCGCCCACCATTGCCGTTTTACCGCTCTTCTGAAGATTTGCCACGGCGGCTTCCTTTCCGTCGGGCAGAACGCCCGCTATAACTTCGTCCACGCCGGCAGCCGCGCCTATCGACTTTGCCGTGCGCTCGTTGTCGCCGGTTATCATAACCACGCGAACGCCCATATTTTTAAGTTCTTTAACCGCTTCGGCGCTGTCCGGCTTAATCTCGTCTGCAACGGCGATTATTCCCTTGAACGTTTGATTCTCGCAGAACAAAAGCGGTGTTTTTCCCTCTTCCGACAGTCGATTTGCAGCCGAAATTGCCTCGTCCGATAGCTTTATTTTATCCGATACGAATTTAAGGCTGCCGCCCGTAAGCGCGGTTCCGTTTACCGTCGCTTTAACGCCGTTACCCGGGAGCGCGGCGAAATTCTCCGCCGCAGCGAAAGCCACGCCGTCCGCCCTACCCTTTTCCATAACCGCCTTGGCAAGCGGATGTTCGCTTTTTTCTTCCAGCGAGCAGGCAAGCGACAAAAGCTCGTTTTCCGTGCATCCGAACGGGATTATATCGGTTACGGCGGGCATACCGCTGGTGATGGTTCCGGTTTTATCCAGCGCTACTATATCCACTTTGCCGGTTTCTTCCAGCGAAGTTGCGGTTTTGAAAAGAACGCCGCTTTTGGCTCCCATTCCGCTGCCCACCATTATCGCAACGGGGGTTGCCAGTCCGAGCGCGCACGGACAGCTGATGACCAGTACCGAAATGGCTCTTGCCAGCGCGAAATCGAACGCTCTGCCGACAAGCAGCCACACGATTAAAGTGACGGCGGCAATTCCTATTACCGCAGGCACGAACACGCCCGAAACTTTATCTGCTATTTTTGCGATGGGCGCCTTGGTTGCCGACGCGTTTTCCACCATTTTGATTATCTGAGAGAGCGTAGTGTCCTCGCCCACGCGGGTGGCTTTACAGCGCAGAAAGCCCGACTGATTGACGGTAGCAGCCGAAACGCGGTCGCCGATCTGCTTGTCCACGGGGATGCTTTCGCCGGTGAGAGCCGACTCGTTGACGGCGCTTGCCCCGTCCGTTACTACTCCGTCAACCGGCACGCTTTCGCCGGGACGAACGACGAATTCGTCGCCCTTTTGTACCTGTTCGACGGGAACGGTTACTTCTTTTCCGTCCCGAACGACGGTTGCCGTTTTGGGTGCCAGGTCCATAAGACTTTTAAGCGCGTTGGTGGTTTTGCCCTTGGAAAAGGATTCCAGCGTTTTGCCCACCGTTATCAGCGTGAGTATCATGGCAGCCGACTCGAAGTAGAATTCGTCCATATATTTCATCGCCGCGTCCGAGCCGTAGTGCAGTTGCGCGTACGACGTCATGAACAGCGCGACCACGCTCCACAAAAACGACACGCCCGATCCGAGCGCCACCAAAGTGTCCATATTGGGAGCTTTGTGGATGACGGCTTTGAATCCGCTTATAAAGAATTTCTGATTTATCACCATGACTATCGCGGCGAGCAGCAGCTGCACAAGTCCCATTGCCACGTGGTCGCCCTCCATAAAAGGCGGCACGGGAAAGACTTTGGGCAGCATCATGTGCCCCATCGAAAAATACATGAGAATGAGCGTAAACGCCGCCGACCAGCAAAGTCTTTTTACGAGTTTTGGCGTTTCGCTGTCCTCTATATCGCTTTTGGAAGTTGCTTTCGACTCGCCTTTGACGCTTGCTCCGTAGCCCGCTTTTTTAACCGCTTCGATAATAGCTTCGTCGCTTGCCGAGCCTTCCACTCCCATGGAATTGGTGAGAAGATTAACCGAACACGAGGTTACTCCCTCCACCCCCGACACGGCTTTTTCGACGCGTGCGCTGCAAGCGGCGCAGCTCATACCGGTAACCGAATATTGTTTCATTATAATTCTCCTGAAAACATTGACCTTTTGACCGGAAGCAGCCGAATTTTGCCTTGCCGCGCCCGTTTTTTAAATAGTATCTTCTTTGAGGCGAACAACTATTCGGAAAGCGCGGACAGGTTTTTCCTACCAAAAAAGTCGGTTATATAATAACACCGAAATCGAAGTTTGTCAACCGTTTGGCGCATATAAAAAAGCGACGATTTTCTCGCCGCTCTTCGTTTTCATATTTCGGTTATCTCGTCGTCATGTCAAACGGAAGGTGGCGTACGTCCGAAAAGAATAAAATTTCGGGAACGATAATCTGTTTGCTCTCGTCGAATTCTATCGCCGTAACGCCCGTGTGATAATTGTACAAGCGGGTGAGCGACGGGTACGGGATATCGGTTATCGCAGATAAAATCGCGTAGCCTGCGCCTTCGTGCGCAAACAGCGCAACCTTTTTATACTTTGCACCCGTGCATTTGTACGAATTGGTTTCCCTGTCGTGAGAAAAGCCGAGCGACGCCATAAATTCGTCGGTAAAATCGCGGTACCACTGCACGTTTTCGCCGACTTTTTCGCCGAACGCGGCGTTATTCCACCACTTATTCCCGCCGTCCTGCGCCTTTGCAAGCGCGCGGATACCCGCGTCGTTCTGATAAAACCAGCGGTACCCTTCCGGCGTTTCCTGCGAAAATCTCTGCCACGCGCATTCCTCGTCGCACTTATCCAGAACGGTTATATCTTTGCCGAGCGCGTTTGCAGTCGGCATCGCAGTCTGCATTGCTCGTCGGGAAGGCGAAGAAAATACGGCTTCGACGTCGCGCAAGCCCGGTCGGCGCGAGAGAAGCAGAGCCTGCTTTTTGCCAAGCTCGGTAAGGCAATTTATTTCGTAGTTAGGTTGCCCGTGTCGGATATAGTATAAAATCATAAGTTCACCAGTGAATCACGGCAATTACGCCGCAAAAATATAATGATTATTTGTCAAATTCGTCTACGGTGTTG
>CAKQJJ010000192.1 GCA_934247335.1 uncultured Clostridia bacterium
GCGGTCATCGACCTTATGAGCGAGTACGACGGCACCGCTTGCGCGATCGGAAGAAGATACGAACATTCTTTGTTTTTGTGCCGCGGCGGTATTATCGATTTGTACGAACGCTGCTTCGGCGACATGACAAACCGAATGATCCGCGACCGCGCCATAAACGACTTTATCGACGAAATGTATCGTCAGAACGACAACGACTTCGGTTGGTACGGCTCGTATAAAAAGCTGTACGGCAAAAAATTCTCGGACAGCGTGGACGAATTCGTGTCCGCAATTTCCTGCGAGGGCGACAAAAAAGCAATCGCTCACGGAAAAGGCGTGCGTTTTTCGTTTATTAAAGCGATTTTGCAGCTGGGCGCCGCCGTTCTTAAAGGATATAAAATAACCAAACTCGGTCGGCAGTATTGCTACGACGGCAAAACCGTGCGTTATTTAACCGCCGACGAACAGAAATTCTTATCGGGAGCGAGAAAATTCACGAGCGAATATTTTTCGATGTGCAAAACGGCGGATACCATGATTTACGATCATATAATTCTGCCCGAACAAAGCGGCTCGATGAACAAATTTTTCCCCGATTGCAAGCTCATTATTGTGGATCGCGACCCGCGCGACGTGTATCTTTCCGCAAATTACGTGTGGAACACCGTGCGCTGCGGCAAGCAGATTGCGCCTTTTCCGCCCGGAGCGGAAGCGTTCTGTTCGGCGTGGAAAGAGGCTCACGAACGCGCCGAAAAGTACGCCGAGGGCAATAAAAACGTGCTGTTCGTGCAGTTTGAGGACCTTATTTACGACTACGAAAACGCTACGAAAAAAATAGCGGAGTTTTGCGGTCTGGACGAAAAAAATCACGTCCGTAAGGGCGAAATTCTGCAAACCGAAAAATCGGTTAAAAATACGCAGGTGTTCTTAAAGTCGGAAAAATTTGCGCCCGAATGTGCAATTCTCGAAAAAAATCTGGGCAAATATTTCTACGACTTTCCCTATAAAACCAATACCGAAATGGGCGAAATCGAGGACTTGTAAGCGATTATGTCGGTTAAATTCAGCGTGATAATTCCCGTTTACAACGTGGAAAAATATATTTCCGAGTGCGTCAAAAGCGTTATTTCCCAGTCATATCGCGACTTTGAAGTCATTTTCGTGGACGACGGCTCGGCCGATTCAAGCGGAAAAGCGTGCGACGAGTTTGCGGCAACCGACGAGCGCGTAAAGGTGGTTCACAAACCCAACGGCGGCTTGGTTTCGGCAAGAAAGGCGGGCGCGAAGATTGCCTGCGGCGATTATATCGTGTGCGTGGACGGCGACGACTATTTGCCCGGTAACGCCCTCGAAACGTATGCCCGCGCGATAGAAGAACATAATCCCGACGTCGTTTGCTCGGCTTCGCTGTGGAAGTATCCGGACGGAGAAAAGACCGTGCCGTGTTCGGCGGCGTCCGGCGTGTACGACCGCGAAAAAATCGAGAAAGAAATTTTCCCCTGCCTCGTCGAAAACGAGAAAGGCGAGTATTTTTCTCCGTCGGTGTGGGCAAAGGCGTTCCGCCGCGAACTATACGTAAACGCGCAGTCGTCCGTGCCCGACCAAATAAAAATAGGCGAGGACAACGCCTGCACGAAGCCGATTATATCGCAGGCGCAAAAGCTTGTAGTGCTTAGGGACTGCACGTACGTGTACCGCATAAATTCCGCTTCGATGACCAAAAATCGCACACCGTTCTATCTTTTTACGCCCAAGCTCGTGTGCGAGCATCTGGAAAAAACTCTGCCGATGACCTCGGATATGCAGGCGCAGGTGTACAGATGTGCCGTTCACTACCTTTTCAACGCCGCGGCGTCGCAGTATTTTTCGGGCGACGACAAAGCCGCAAAAGAAAGCATTAAAAATGCGCTTTCCGACGAGTACTACCTTAAAGCCGTCAAGGCTTGCCGGTATAAAGCGTTTTCAAAAGGAGCGCTTGCGCTGTTCGCGTTAAAGAACAAGGCGTTCTGGCTTATCAAAGCGTATTCAAAAACGAGGTGACTATGAAAAAAATACTGTTCACGCTCAATCACGTCGAACCGCAGAACGGCGTTTGCAGCGTTTTACGGTCGCTTAGCGGCGCGCTTGCAAATCAGGGCTTCGACGTCACCGTTATGCCGCTTTTCCGCTACGACGAAAATTACGCCGCCACTTTCGACAAAAGAGTAAAAATTCAAAAATGCTACGGAAAATACTTCCGCGGACTGGGCAAAATCGTGCGCGTTCTGCCGCAAAAAGCGGTTTACAAAAAGTTCGTGCATGAAAACTACGATATAGAAGTGGCTTTCCAGTGCGGATGCCCCACGTCAATGCTTGCGGCTTCAACCAATAAAACTGCAAAGAAAATCGCCTGGATGCACGGCTACGAGGAAATGGACTTAAAGCAGCACCGCGCTTTCGACAAAATAGTCGCCTGCGCGAGAAGTACCGCCGAAAAATACAAAAAAGTTTTCTCTCAGCCCGAAAAGGTGACCTATTTATATAATCTCGTCGACGAAAACGATATTATAGTCAAATCGCGCGAGCAAGTATCTCTAACCAAAAAATACCCGATAACGCTGGTTTCCGCCGGCAGACTGTCGTTTGAAAAAGGCTACGACAGGCTTATTTCCGCTCACGCAAGACTTATAAGCGAAGGACTTAACCACAATCTCTGGATAGTGGGCGACGGAGCCGAGCGCGAAAACCTCGAAAATCTGATAAAGGAAAAGGGCGTAGCGGGCAGCGTTACGCTGACCGGGTTCGACCCCAATCCGTATAAATATATGGCTCGCGCCGACGCGTTCGTCTGCTCGTCGAGAAGCGAGGGCATGAGCACCGTGTGCGTCGAGGCGCTGCTGGTCGGAACGCCGATAATCACCACGCTTGTCAACGGCGCGCAGGAGCTTTGCGAAACGGGCGCCGGAATACTTGTCGAAAACGACGAAAATTCGCTCTACGAGGGCATGAAAGA
>CAKQJJ010000193.1 GCA_934247335.1 uncultured Clostridia bacterium
ATTGAATTCTTCTTCCAGATCGTGAATTTCGCCGTCTATTTTTATTCGGGTATAGCCGGCTTTGCGGAAAGACTCTATTTCTTTTTTATACTCGCCTTTTCTGCCGCGTGCGACGGGAGCCTCGATTATCACCTTGGTTCCGTTGCCTCTTGCCAGAATTTTGTCTATAATCTGGTCGACCGATTGTTTTTCGACGAGAGCGCCGCATTCGGGGCAATGAACGTCGCCCACGCGTGCGTACAAAAGTCTTAAATAATCGTATATTTCGGTAACCGTACCCACCGTGGAGCGGGGATTTCTGCCGGTGGTTTTCTGATCTATCGAAATAGCCGGGCTTAGACCTTCTATGCTGTCCACGTCGGGCTTGCTCATCTGACCTAAAAACTGGCGGGCGTACGACGACAGCGACTCCATATATCTTCGCTGTCCTTCGGCGAATATCGTATCGAACGCAAGCGAAGTTTTTCCGCTGCCGGATACTCCGGTGAACACAACCAGTTTATCTCTCGGAATAGTGAGATTTACGTTTTTCAGATTGTTTTCTCTTGCGCCTTTTATCTTTATATAATCCATAATAATACCTTTCCGTGTTTTTACTTGCGTATTTTTGCTATTTTAGTTTGCAACTTTTTAAGCTCGGCTATACGGTCGCGCATTTTGATTGCCGTTTCAAAATCGAGCTGACCGCTGGCAACGCGCATAAGCCCCGTGAGTTTTTCCACTTCTGCGGAAATATCTTCGGCTTTGATTTTCTCGGTTGCCTTGGTGGTTATCTCTATCGTGTTTTTGATGGGTTTTATTATCGTTTTTGGCGTAATGCCGTGAATTTTATTGTAGTCGGACTGAATTTTTCTTCTTCTGTCGGTTTCTTCTATCGCGCGCTTCATGGATCCGGTCATGACATCTGCGTACATGATAACGCGGCTTTCGGAGTTACGCGCGGCTCGACCTATGGTCTGAATAAGCGACGTTTCGCTGCGCAGAAAACCTTCCTTGTCGGCGTCGAGAATGGCAACCAGTTTAACTTCGGGAATATCCAGTCCTTCGCGCAGCAGGTTTATGCCCACCACTACGTCGAATTCGCCGGCGCGCAAATCGTTTATTATGGTTATACGCTCCATCGTGTCGATATCGGAATGCAGATACCGCACTTTAATGCCGTTTTCACTCATAAACGAAGTAAGGCTTTCCGCCATTTTTTTTGTGAGCGTGGTTACGAGCACTCTGCCGTCGCTTTGAACGGTTTGCCGTATTTCGTACAAAAGGTCGTCTATCTGTCCTTTTACCGGGCGGACTTCGACGGGCGGATCGATAAGACCCGTGGGGCGGATAAGCTGCTCGGCAACCATTCCGTTTGCAAGCGACAGCTCGTACGGAGCGGGCGTTGCCGAAACGTACACCGTCTGACCTATGCGCGCGTTAAATTCGTCGAAATTGAGCGGGCGGTTGTCGTAAGCCGACGGCAGACGGAATCCGTACTGCACGAGCGAGTCCTTTCTGGCACGGTCGCCGTGATACATGGCGCGCACCTGCGGAATGGTCATATGGCTTTCGTCAACGAACATTATGAAATCGCGCGGGAAATAATCGAGAAGCGTATACGGCGGTTCACCCGGCTTTCTGCCGTCGAAATAGCGCGAATAGTTTTCTATTCCGCTGCAATAACCTATTTCCTGCATCATTTCGGTGTCGTAAGTCACGCGTTCGCGGATTCTCTGCGCCTCGATGAGTTTGCCGTTCTGCGTAAAATATTCCACGCGGTCGTCCATGTCTTTTTTTATTGCGAGAATTGCGTCCTGCAACGTTTTCTGTTCGACGGCGTAGTGCGAAGCGGGGAAAACCGCCGCGTGTTTAAGCTTGTTTATCGTCCTTCCGCTGACCACTTCCACTTCGCTTAAACTGTCTATTTCGTCGCCGAAAAACTCCACGCGTATGGCGTATTCGCTGGACGAAGCGACGAAAATATCCACGACGTCGCCTTTGACGCGGAAACAGGTACGCTCGAAATCTACGTCGTTGCGCTTGTAGTTTATCGCAACCAGTTTTCTCAGCAATTCGTCGCGCTCGATCTGCATGCCCGGGCGAAGCGAAATCGAAAGCCTGTAATATTCTTCGGGCGCGCCCAATCCGTAAATGCACGAAACCGACGCCACCACTATCGTATCTCTTCTTTCCTGAAGCGAGCAGGTGGCGCTGTGGCGCAGCTTGTCTATTTCGTCGTTTATCGACATGTCTTTTTCGATATAAGTATCGGTGCTTGCGATATAGGCTTCGGGCTGGTAGTAATCGTAATACGACACGAAAAATTCAACGCGGTTTTCGGGGAAAAATTCGCGCATTTCGTTGCAAAGCTGAGCCGCAAGCGTTTTGTTGTGCGCGAGAACGAGCGCGGGGCGATTGACGGCGGCAATTACGTTTGCCATCGTGAAAGTTTTTCCGCTGCCGGTTACGCCCAGCAAAACCTGACTTTTAAGACCAGATTCAAAGCCGTCCACAAGCGTTTTTATTGCCTGCGGCTGATCGCCCGTGGGAGAAAATTTACTTACCAGTTTGAATTTTCGCTGTTCCTGCTCTTCCAATTGTCAACACCTCTTTCGTCGCCTGCGTATTGTTTCGCAGTTATTATGGCACAAAAATTTTTTATTGTCAAGAAAACGCCGCTTTCATTATAATACTAACCGAAAAAAACATTTTTTACCGTTAAAATATGACCGCTGCGTTTGACTATGTAAATTTTTGTGATATAATGAAAGAAATGGAAAGATTGATTTTACACTGCGATCTGAATAATTTTTACGCGTCTGTGGAATGCGCGCTAAATCCCGCGCTGAAAGACGTGCCGCTTGCCGTTTCGGGCAATCCCGAAAAAAGGCACGGCGTCATTCTCGCAAAAAACGAGCTTGCAAAAAAAGCCGGGATAAAAACGGGCGACGTAATATG
>CAKQJJ010000194.1 GCA_934247335.1 uncultured Clostridia bacterium
ATATAACGGTAGCGGTAGTCGACGGCGTTTCCTCCTCGGGGAACGCTTGCTGCGAGCTTTTCATGATACATTTCGTTCCGGTAATAAGCGACGAAACGAAGGATATAACGCCGCGGATCAGCGGTATTTTACCCCACACGCGAGCGCCTCTTCTACGCTTGGTTTCAGTTACTATTTTGCCGTCGGGCGAGCGCACGGACATCGCAATCGACGTTGCGCTCTGCATCATGACGCCTTCGATCAGCGCCTGCCCGCCTATCCGGCATACCTTCTTTTTTTCTTTCTTTTCTTTTTTCATTTTTGCACCCGCAACTGCCCGAAAGCAGCCATTAAAAGTGATTTTTTATAAAGTCCAGAGCGTCGGTTTGCCGTCCGTTCCGTAATGCCAAAATTTGCCCGAAGAAGTCGGTTTTTCCTCGCTGTAAAAATAAACGTCGGCGTTTTCGTAACGCACGTAGTTTATTTCGTTCCATCTCTGTTCGCTGCCTTCGTAGTAAATGGGGAAGTAGCCGTTAAGAGCCATATTTCTGCCGATAAACGTAACGTTTTTGTGAATAAGCAGACTTTTGATAAGCTGTACGTCGTAACGGTTCTCATCGGCATTATTACTGAATACATAATGATTTATAATACGCACGCTTGCATCGACTTCGCAATCGATTGGCTGGGTAACATTTGCCGTATAAAACGACGTGTCCATAAGCACATAAGACGAGTTGTCGGTATTGACGCCGTACCAGAACATAGTGCTGAAATCGATAAGGTTAAAACGGCAATCGATGCCGATATAATCGATGCGGTCCGGAAGCGTTACGTTCGTAAGGTCGTTACAGCTGCCTATCACGCGCACCGACTGCGGAAGAGTAAACGTTCCGCCCTTTATGGCGCCCGCGGCTATGACTACGGTATCCTTATGAACGGCGCCGTCGCCCGTTTTTCTGACCAGAATCATATATGGATTTGCATCGTTTCCGACGTACAAGCCGTCTTCGTAACGCCTCAGAAACTCGGCTTTTTGCTCTAACCAGTCATAAAAGTCGCCAAACGTATCGACTGAGAATTCGCGGACGATTCCGCCTATACTCACTTTTTTAAGATTACCATACCACTTCGAATTATCGTGAGCGCACCACAGCGCGCCTCTCCGAATCTCGTCGACTCCGTCAGCAATGGTCACGGTTTCGAGATTCCAACATCCGTAAAAAGCAAATTCTCCTATCGATTTAACGCTTGAAGGAACGGTAAGCGACTTTATGTCCGCTCCGACAAACGCTCTCGAAGAGATATATCTCGTGCCGTCGGGAATTACGAGATCGGTTATTTTTTCGCCGTTAAGATAATACGCGGCGGTACTCGAGCTTTCGCAGACGGAACTTCCGAAATCAATTTCGCACCACTTTTTAAGGTCGGAAATATAAATTTCATTTATTTTTGCTTCGTAGAACGCATTGTTGCCTATTGCGACGACGCTTTCGGGAATCACGATCGTATACAACTCTTTTTTGCCATAAAACGCATTATCGGCGATAAGTTTCGTTCCGGGCGCGATTTTGTACGAATTTTTGTCCGTCTTTCCTCTTACACAGATTACGTACGGATTTTCGGCGTTTCCGAGATACTCGGCGCCGTCGTAATCGTTGTACTTTATATTGTCACAACCTCTGAACGCATATTCGTTCATATACGTAACGTTATTTCCGACGACTACTTTTTTAATCGAGGTGCAATACCCGAACGCATAGTAGTGAATATCGGTTAAACTTTCGGGAAGAACGACGCTTTCTATATGTTTCATACAGAAAAATTCGTTACCTACATATTCCACGCATTCGGGAACGATAAGGTCTTTTACGAGCCTATCGTTTACATACAGTTTTCTGTCCGGAGCATTTACAAACGCATTGCCCGCTCCGCTTTTGCAATATGCCGCAATATCGTTTATATAGATACTTAGTTCCGTGCTGCCGGAAGCGATTTCTTCGATACTTTTAAGCGTACTCGGAAGCGTTATCGAGCGCAATTTTTCTCCGGCGTAGAAAGCGTAATTTTCTATTTTCGTCACGCCCTCTTCTATCACCACGGTTTCGATATCGGGGCAACTTCCAAACGTCCCGCCGGATACCGTCTCCACGTCGCCGGGGATAACGAGATTTACTATTTTTTTGCCGTTAATAGTTATCGTCGCGCCCCACTTCACGGTGCTTTGACGCTCGTTTGAAATACGACACCACGCCGAAACGTTTTTGATGTCTATTTCTTCGAGAACGCATCTTTTATAAGAGTCGATTCTCTCGCAAAAAGAGCAGTCGCCTATTTCTTCGAGCGTGGACGGAATGCTTATCTTTTTAAGCGAAGTACAGCCGACGAAAGAATTTTTTCCTATCTTTTTAAGTCCTTCGTTAAATATTACGGTTTCGAGTTTTAAGTAACCGTTAAACGAGCCGTCCGCTATTTCTTCGACCGAGTACGGAATGTATAAAGTACCCACTACTTTATTGCTGTTCATGCCATTTGCGCGCACTTTTTTTACGGGTTTGCCCATGTACATTTCCGCGATAACCACAGTTTCAAGTGGGTAATTTATATACGCGGTTGCATATTCGCCGTCATCGGAAAGCCAGTAACTTATATAGTCGGTCGGCTGCCATATCGAGCATTTGTTGCATACTCCGTTTTCAAAATCGTGCTCGAAATTGCCGTATTCGAACGTGCCTGCTTCCGACTTATCGCATGCACCACACTTGCATGAATAGTAATAGCGCGCTTTCTTCTTGCACTGCGCCGCGGACGCCAGAAGTTCGTCTTTTACAACTTCTCCGTCGTATACGTGAGGCGTTTTCGAATCGGGCAGAACGCGAACGTCTTTTTGATCGCATCCCTCTCTGTCACACGTCGCGGTTTCGGTGCCGTCCTCGGTGCAGGTGCCGTTGTTATCCGGC
>CAKQJJ010000195.1 GCA_934247335.1 uncultured Clostridia bacterium
CACTACAGCTTTGTCGTCCTTTACTTCCAGCACTTTGCCGCGGCGGATTTCGCCGTTTTCCTGGACAACCTCGACCAGTTCGTCGTATTTGACGCCTTCGACGCCCTCGACCAGCATAAGCGGTCCGACAACTTCTTTAATGGTTTTATATTCCTTATACATCGCTTTCTCCTTTCATGGCAAGCGCCTTAAGCTGCTTGGTGAGCGCTTTATCTATCTCGTCGAACTTATCCAGCTCGTCCTCTTTGATATACTTGGATCTTCCGATCTGCTCCTTTGCGGGGCAGGAGATTACGTCCTCGATATCTGCATAGGAAGCGACCGCTTCGTTTCCGAGATCGTAGAACTTTTTGATGAGCGACAGCATTTTGTGCTGTTTTGCAAGCGACGTATAGGTATCGGTTTCGTGGAAAGCGTTTTGATGCAGGTAGTCTTCACGCACCATTTTTGCGGTTTCCATGGTCATTCTGTCGCGGCTGGACAATGCGTCCATACCGACGAGGCGGACTATTTCGTCAAGACTTGCTTCTTCCTGCAAAATATTCATTATAAACGCGCGCAAATCCATGAAATCTTCGCCGACGTTTGCGTCGAACCAGTCTTTCATTCTGTCGGCGTAAAGCGAATAGCTTATAAGCCAGTCGATTGCCGGGAAGTGGCGTTTATACGCAAGCTGAGCGGACAAGCCCCAGAACACTTTGACTATTCGGAGCGTTGCCTGCGAAACCGGTTCGGACAAGTCGCCGCCGGGAGGAGACACCGCGCCGATTGCGGAAACCGAACCGGTGACATCCTCGCTTCCGAGAACTTTGACTATTCCGGCACGCTCGTAGAATTCGGCAAGGCGGGACGATAGATACGCGGGGTAACCTTCGTCGCCAGGCATTTCTTCAAGTCTGCCGCTCATTTCGCGCAGCGCTTCCGCCCAACGCGAAGTGGAATCCGCCATGATTGCCACGTTGTAGCCCATGTCGCGGAAGTATTCGGCAATGGTGATACCGGTGTAAATGGAAGCTTCTCGCGCCGCAACCGGCATATCGGAAGTATTTGCGATAAGCACGGTGCGCTTCATGAGAGGCTCGCCCGTTTTCGGGTCTTTAAGCTGCGGGAATTCGTTGAGAACGTCGGTCATTTCGTTGCCGCGTTCGCCGCATCCGACGTACACGATTATTTCGGCGTCCGCCCATTTTGCAAGCTGGTGCTGAACGATGGTTTTTCCGCTTCCGAACGGTCCGGGAACGGCTGCAACGCCGCCTTTTGCTATCGGGAACAGCGTGTCGATTACTCGCTGACCGGTTATCATGGGCATTGCGGGCGACATTTTGGTTTTATACGGTCTTGCGCGGCGCACGGGCCACTTGGTAAGCATGCAAACTTCGTGTTTTTCGTTGCCTTCCGAGATTACCGCAACCGTTTCGGTGATATTGAAGTCGCCTTCTTCTATTTTTTCTATCGTTCCGGAAACTCCTGCCGGCACGAGAATTTTGTGCACGACTATCGCCGTTTCGTCCACGGTGCCGAGTACGTCGCCGGGCTGCACTTTATCGCCGACTTTTTTAGCCGGCTTGAAATTCCATTTCTTTTCGTGATCGACGCTGTTGATTTTAATGCCGCGGGTAATACGATCGCCGTACTTTTCGACTATACCTTCAAGCGGGCGCTGAATACCGTCGAAAATGCCGCCGATAAGACCGGGAGCAAGCTCGACCGACAGCGGCGCGCCGGTAGACACGACCTTGTCGCCCACGCCCAAGCCCGACGTTTCTTCGTAGACCTGAACCGAAGCTCTGTCTCCGCGAAGTTCGATGATTTCGCCGATAAGCTCCTGTTCGCCTACTTTTACGACGTCGTACATTTTGACGTCCGACATATTTTCCGCCACGATAAGCGGACCGGATACTTTTACGATTGATCCTTGCATTTATTTTTCCTCTCTTCCGAACAGAACGTCCACGCCCAGCGCGCGTTCCATGCGTTCTTTCAGTTTGCCTTCCGCATAGCCGTTCGACCCGTTTTCGCCGGGCAAAGGCACGATCACCGGATAGGCGCTTTCGTTCATTCTTTCTATAAGGTCGTCAAGCTTTGCGGCAAGATCGTCGGTGATAAAAATAACCGAGTATTCTTTTGCAAGCCTGCGCAGCGTTTCGCGGGCTTTTTCCGCTCCGTCGGCAACGTATGCGTCGACGCCGGCGGCTTTGAACGCGTACACGCTTTCGCCCTTTCCTATTATTGCTATTTTACCCGACATAACCTTTCCTCAATCTTTGTTTTATTTCGTCGGGAGCGGCGCCCATTAAACGAAGCGACATAATCGTCCTGACGTTTTTGATTTCGGCGTTTTTATACAGATAGTACATGATTATCGGAATGATGCCGTCGGAGACGTATCTCACGTCGTCCATACTTGACAAAGCGTAATCGTCGGCGGCTTTTTCAAACGCGCGCATAGGCTCGCCCCGCAGCGATTCTTCGGCTGCGATACGGATGTAATCGTAGCGCGGAGTATACGCGAATTTGAGCGTGATGGCGTGTTCGTCGCGCGAACAAAGCACTTCGAGTTCTTCTTCCGAAAGCGTTCCGCCGGGGATAAACATGGTTTTTGCCTGAGCAAAATCTCCGCTGCGCATCGCTACCGAGCAGTTTTTTGCGTCGATATCGAATTTAACGGCGTCGCGCAGGCGTTTGTCTTTTACGAGTTTTACAAGCTCGGCATAATAATTCGAGATGAAGATCGTGCTTATCGCGCTTCCGGAAGCGTTGCCGCTTTCGTACAGAGCGCATGCTTTTTCCGCCGCTTTTTTCATCCCGTCCGTGATATCGGTTTTTCTTCCGAGCACGGCTATTTTAAGCTGTTCGAGCGAAAACTTGCCGCACGGAACGAACACGTTGCCGAGGTCGCCCATATAGCGTTCGCGCACGGTGCATTCC
>CAKQJJ010000196.1 GCA_934247335.1 uncultured Clostridia bacterium
CACCGTCAATGTCCCAGGAGGACATGCAAGCGCAAAAGCCTAACCTAAGTTTTGGATTGACTTCATCCACCGCACGGCGCATTTTCACGGCATAATTTTGAAGCGAACGCTTATTCGCGTTTAAAAAAGCGTCTCTGTATCGGTTTTTTCCGCCGCTCAGAATCAATTCACGAAGCCGTGTTTCATCAACGTTTTCACCCAACTGCTCACAGATCATCCGAACGTGATTTTCGCAAAGGCATCCGAAACCGCTCCATGCCCCGAAGCGCAGATCGTCATTCAATAGAATCATATCAACGCTAGTTCCGGCAACGTCTTTAAGACAACGCTGAAAAGCTGCCAAATACCGCTCATCGGTCGGGCAGGCAAAATTTTGCACAGGACTTCCGCTAAGGGTTTTCATGGTTGTAAAATCGAGCGAACGGTCAAATTGCAGTCCCCAGAACCACGCGCCGACCTCAAACCCGTGCCGTTTGAAAAATACGCACGCTTCGTGCAAATAGCTAAGCTGCGTCCGGTATTCCTCCTCATTGTGAAAAGCAAGCGCGCCATCCAGCTTGGCTTCAAAATTGAGCATCACCCGATCCGCATCGAATGCGCGTAATTCATCCAAAATCGGCTGTTTGTCCTTTGCACGGTGAAATTTATAACAGTTTACCGGTATGCTGACTAAATACATAAAACCTCTCCTTTTCGCCTCGGATATTCGCTCCGTTTCAAAATCATATTTATTATACCACAATATATAACACAATGCAAGACGTTTTGTCAATAGTCACACCGTTCATTGCACGAAAATTTCGTTAAAAAAAAGACTTCTTCCAAGGGAAAAAGCCTTTAATTTGGTCGAGGTGACGAGACTCGAACTCACGACCTCATGGACCCGAACCATGCGCGCTACCACCTGCGCTACACCTCGACGCGTGAAAAAAACGAATTTTCATCCGCTTACCGATATATTGTATAACAAAACGGCGCAAATTGCAACAAAAATAGCGCCGTTTTCCGAAAAAATTTTTTTATTTATTTTTTTAAGCCTGCAACGAAAGCGAAAAATCGGTTTTTTGTGCGCGAATATTTGCTCTTTTCCGCCGCCGATTCGTGCCGTTTAGGCAACTCGTACCGTTTAGTCCATACGTTTTTCCGGGAAATCAGATAAAGCCGAGCGAAATTAGAAGCGCACGGTCCACTCGTTCCATTTTCTCGCTTGACAAGACGCCGATTTTTTCTTTAAGGCGGCGTTTATCTAAAGTTCTGAGCTGTTCCAAAAGCGCGACCGAAGCTTTTTTAAGACCCGATTCGCCTTCGCGAAGTTCGATGTGAGTGGGCAGTTTTGCTTTTGTAAGCCTGCTGGTTACCGCGCACGCGATTATCGTGGGCGAATATTTGTTTCCCACGTCGTTTTGTATTATCAGCACGGGGCGCACTCCGCCCTGCTCGCTCCCGATAACGGGGCTAAGGTCAGCATAATACAGTTCGCCGCGTTTAATTTCCGTCATTTGCGTATTTCCTTACAGATTTGCCCAATCGAGGTTTTCTTCGCCGCTCGATACGTAGCCGAGCGCCAGTTCTTCTACTGTCATTGTATGCGTGACGGGCGCAAACTTTTCCACGAGCCGCGCTATTATCTGTTCCACGGGCATATGTTTAAGCTTTGCAAATTCGGTCAATTTTTCGTACACTCCTTCTTTCAGCGAAATTTCTATCTTCATAAATTATCCCCCTCGTGCCGACTGCGGCATACGACTATTCTTTTCCGAATTTTGTAAAATTATGTAAAAATATACGCTTTTAACGACAAAAAAACGCTCCGGTTTGGTTCGGAACGTCGTTTTTCGTTTTTTTTAGTTATTGTTTTGCAGGATTTATCGGTGGCTGCTCTCTTCGAGCGCCGCTATTACGTCGCGTGCGAGAAGAGATTGCTCGCCCGTCAGGCAAGCGACTTTTTCGGCGGTTTTGCCGAAACGGTAACACGCTTTTGCCGCGGCTTCGAGCGGCGGGCAGACTGCCGCGTACGCCGCTATTATACCGGACAGAACGTCGCCGCTGCCTCCTTTTGCAAGCGCGGGAGTTCCGCTCACGTTGAAAAACACGGTTTTCCCGTCGGTTATCACGGTGCAGGCGGATTTGAGCGCAAGCACGCACTTGTTGCTCCGTGCAAACGCCTTGATTTTCCTTAGATCGTACGGCTTGATTGCGGGTGCGAGGCGAGCAAACTCGCCTATATGCGGCGTTAAAATAAGCTTGCAAACGTGATTTTTTATCACGCCCGGATTTTTTGCGACGGCGTTTAACGCGTCGGCGTCGAGAATAAGCGTTTTCGTGTAGTTTCTGCACAAAAAGTCGATAATTTCGGGCAAAAACGGATTGTTGCCCATCCCGGGTCCAAGCACGATAACGTCGGCAAAAGCGATTATTTCGCGCAATTTTTTCTCGTCGAAGGAAATAAAGCCGTCCTTTTCGGGCAAGAAAAACAGCGTTTGTTCTAAAACGCGCGACTTATAGGCGAATTTCTCGTCCTCGTCCACGCAAAGGCGGACAAGTCCCGCGCCCGAAACGCTTGCGGCTACCGCGCTGCCGTACGCCATGAGCGGCGCGCCCGGCATGGTATCCGACCCGCCGATTATCGCTATTTTTCCGTAAGTCCCCTTGTGGCTTACTCTTTTTCTCGCAGGCAGAGCGGCGTAATTTTCATCGGTAATATATCCGAGCGCGGCTGAAGGAAGTTCTCCGCACGCCGTTATTTCGCCCGAATAATCAAGCCCTTCGGACAGCATAAGTCCCGGCACAGCTGCGGAAAAACACAGCGTTTTATCTGCCTTTACTACCTTTTTTGCGGCGATACCGGTATCCGGATTTAATCCGAACGGCGATAAAACCGAAATTTTTACGCAGCAGGGGCAATCGTTAAGC
>CAKQJJ010000197.1 GCA_934247335.1 uncultured Clostridia bacterium
GTGTAAAACGCCGTAACGTTTACCACCGGATTTATCGGCGTTTTTACGAAATTGTTTTTCATACGGCAATTATACATCTTTTCGTCGTTTTGTGCAAACGAATAAGCGATATTGTGCAAGAAAATATCCGTAAAAACGACGGTAAAAGTCTTTGTGACAGTATGGCGAATATTCAGAAACGTATTATTCCTGCGCTTGACTAAACGGAAAAATCGGTATATAATATTAAAATCGAAACGAAATACTACAAAGGAGAACTTTATGCAATTCGTTAAACAAAACGCAAGCGAATTTTTGCCGCAAGGCGAAAAGAAAAAAATAACGCATATGTGTATCGCCGCACATTTCGACGACGTGGAATTTATGGCGTATCACGGAGTGCTTGAATGCTTCGGAAAGGACGATAAGTGGTTTTCGGCGGTAGTCGTAACCGACGGCGCAGGAAGCCCCAGAAGCGGCTTGTACGGAGATTATACCGACGAGCAGATGAAGGCGGTCCGCATAAAAGAACAACAAAAAGCCGCAGTGGTAGGCGAATACGGCTCGGCTTACAATCTCGATTTCACTTCTTCGGAGGTCAAGTTCGGCGACGAAGCGGTGGTAAAGCAGATTGCAGCCGTCATCGACGAATGCCGCCCCGAAATAATTTATACGCACAACCCCGCCGATAAGCACGACACGCACCTTGCCACCTGCCTTCGCGTAATCGAAGCAATTCAGTCGCTTCCCGAAGAGGCTCGCCCCAAAAAGCTGATAGGCTGCGAGGTATGGCGCGGACTGGACTGGGTAAACGACAACGACAAGGTTATTCTGGACGTTTCCGCTCATCCCAATATTTCCATGAGCCTGTCGTCGGTGTTCGACAGCCAGATTCAGGGCGGAAAGCGCTACGATCTCGCATGCGACGGCAGAAGACTGGCAAACGCCACGTTCTTTGCAAGCCACGCAACCGACAAAGCCGAGCGCCTCAATTACGCAATCGATATGTCCCCGCTTATCAATGGCGGAAACCCCGCCGACTATATCGAAAGGTATATCGAAGCGTTCAGAAGAGACGTTCTCGTCCATATAATGCGCCTCAACAAAAAAAGACAATAATAAAAAAGCGGCAATCGCGTGAAAAACGGTTGTCGCTTTATTTTTTGCGCTTGGCAAAAACTTGTAAGGCTTATTTGATTTTTGCCGCGCCTGCGCCGAATTTAACGACGTTTTTGCCGAATTTGGTGCGTGCGGCTTTTATTTTCTGAACGGGAGCGGGTTCGGTTTTGTACATTCCGCGGTCGTTCATGTATTTGAATGCGTCAAACTGATCGCATGCGCATTCCGACATCTGCGTATTGATGATTTTTCTGAGTTGCTCGTTGTCGATTTCGAGCATGGCGGTTCCGTACAGCTTTACGAGATTTTTGTGACCGCCCAGTACGTCCGAAATAATGTCGTAGTCGCTTAGTCTGCAATTGTTGTCGCAGGCGATTTAGGTTTTATCGTTTCTGTGAGTTTTTGCGGGAACTTTTTTGTTTTCCTGCGGCTTTTTTGCGTTTTCGCGCGTCTGTTTGTCTTGATTATTCTTTTTAACGGGCATAAGTTTTCTCCTTAAATCATTCGTTGGTATTCAGGTAGTTGTACAGCGCCATATAGCGCGTTTTGTGATTGTTGGCGTATTTTCCCAGCTTGGTTTTAAGCACGGGATCGTTGCATTCGTCAACGTACGCGCAACATTTTTTGTACGCAAGTTCTTCGCTGCCGAGCAGCTGAGTAAGCTCTTGCAGAGTTTTGGTCGTCATTTTTGACATTTATCATTTACCTCCGATGTATTCTGAATAAATTATCCGCAAAGAAAAGAAAAATATACCCGGCTTGTTCCGAAATTTCGCTTTTTTTCGTTTATCGCTTGAAAAAGAGCGCGTTATGTGCTACAATTTTATCTATGGGAATAATAACCGAAGTAACAATTCAAAAGAAAAACCGCAGCCGCGTCAGCGTTTACGTAGACGGCGAATTTTTCTGCGGAATGCAAAGCATCACCGCCGCGAAAGAGGGGATAAAACCGGGCGTCGAAGTGGACGAAGCCGAACTTATGCGCGTGATCGCCGAAAGCGAAAGCACGGAAGCGTTCGACAAGGCTTTGTCGCATATCGGGAAAGGACCGCGCACGAGAAAGGAAATCGAAAGCTATCTCATAAAAAAGGAATACCCGATATTCGCGATAAACGCGGTCGTTGAAAAGCTTTCCGATTATGGCTATCTCAACGACGAGAGCTACGTTGATTCGTACCTTCAATTCTACTCAAAAAGCCGCGGAATAAAAAGGCTTAAAGCCGATCTCGTACAAAAAGGCGTGGATAAAGCGCTGATAGAGGAGAAATTGTCTTCGCTCCAAGGTCAGGACGACGCCGCGCGCGTTGCCGCAAATAAGTATATGCGTACGCACAAAAACGCGGACAAAAACAAATTGCGCGCGCATCTGTATTCCAAAGGTTTCGACTATTCGGTAATTTCCGACGTTGTTGGCGAGGACGACTATGATTAAAGTATGCCGCAGCAAAGATATTATCGCCTCGGTCGAAAATGCGGATAAAACGCAGCTTCGTGCTTTTGCCGCGCAGGCGCTTGACAAACTGAGCGATATAGACGTCGCTTACGGAGCATGCTTTCTTATCGGTAGCGGAGCGGCGGGCAAAATCGGCGCCTATCTTGCAACCGAATGCGTCGGAAGAAAAATCGTGGTAAATGTGTTTGTAGAAGATACTGCGGACGAGAAAATCGTAAATTTGCTTTTATCAAGCGGAGTAAAACGAGAAAGCTTGTCGCTTTTCAAAAATCCGTCGGGAGTGGTTTTCGACTGCCTGTCGCCGGATAAATTCACAAAAAATCAGCCGCGCGATTG
>CAKQJJ010000198.1 GCA_934247335.1 uncultured Clostridia bacterium
CCTTGTATGCAAGGTTAAGTTGCGACGACGACCTGCAAGGCGACAGCAACAGTATTGTAAATCAAAAAGCCATACTCGAAAAGTATGCGAAAGAACACGGATATGACAGGTTCAGATTTTACGCCGACGACGGCTATTCGGGAACGAATTTTAACCGCCCCGATTTTCAACGAATGATAAAAGACGTGGAAAGCGGCGAAGTGAAAAGAATCATCGTCAAGGATATGTCGCGTTTCGGCAGAGATTATCTGAAAGTCGGATATTACACGGAAGTGTATTTCGTCGAAAAGGACGTGCATTTCATAGCGATAAACGACGGTGTAGACAATCATAGCGAAGCGGACAGCGATTTTACGCCCTTTCGGAATATCATCAACGAATGGTACGCGAAAGATACGTCGAAGAAAGTACGAGCCGTTTTGAAAGCCAAAGGCAATTCGGGAAAACATCTTACTAACTGTCCGCCGTATGGTTATTACAAAGACGGTGACGACAAGCAGAAATGGTATGTGGACGAACAAGCTGCAAAGGTAGTCAAAGAGATTTATTCGCTTTGCATAAAAGGTTTCGGACCGACGCAAATAGCGAGAATGCTCACCGAGCGCGGCACAGACTCGCCTATTGTATGGAAGAAAAAGCACGGCGTGAAGTATCAACTCGAAAAGTTCGACAAACCGACCGAATGGACAACTCACACGGTTACGCAGATTTTATCTAATCCGACGTATTTAGGACATACCGTGAACTTTCGCACGAGAAAGAAGTCGTATAAGACAAAAACCGTAATTCATACGGACGAAAGCGAATGGGTAACGTTTGAGAATACGCACGAGGCGATAATAGACCGAGAAACCTATGATACCGTGCAAAGGCTGAGAGAAGCAAAACGCAGACCTACAAGGATGGGCGAAATGAGCGTGTTTTCGGGAATGTTGTTTTGTTCGGACTGCGGAAAGCGACTGTATCTCAATCGTTGTAACGTGCATAGGAATTACACGAAAGACGTTTTTGTGTGTGCAACTTACCGAAAAGGAACGGCGGGGCGCAGAGGATGTATGTCGCATTCGATAACGCTCGAAGCGATAGAGAAAATCGTACTTGCGGACTTACGACGTGTTCTTTCTATGGCAAAGGCAAACGAAAAAGAATTTGCGGAACTGTTGCGGGCAAGTAAAAGTAAGGAAACGAAGCGAGATTTATCTTCTAAAACAAAAGAGTACGAAGAAGCGGAAAAGCGGATAGCAACGCTCGACCGCATTATACAGAGTTTATATGAAGATAAGGTTTGCGGAAACCTTACGGAAGAACGATTTAAGAAAATGACGGAATCATACGAAGCCGAACAGGCAACGCTGACTGAACGGGTGAAGGTTTTAAGACGCGAACTCGCTACGGCAAAAGAAGAAACGGAAGGTGTAGATAAGTTTTTGCGGATAATACGAAAGTATACGGAAATAGCCGAACTAACACCCGAAACGGTACGGGAGTTTATAGACCGGATCATCGTTCACGAAGCGGAAAAGACGGACGGCAAGAAACGTCAGGTTGTAGAAATTTATTATAACTGCGTGGGTGTGATACCTAACCCCGCATGAAGAGTTTTCAAGGATAACGGGCGGTACGAAACCAACCGCACCGCCCATTCTATTCACTCACTTCCCTATGGAACATAAAGGAATATTTTTCTTTTCATTTGGATTTACCTCCGATTTATTTTCGCCTTTCGGCAAAAACGGGGTAGCACCGAGAAAAGATAGAAGTTTTTAAATTTGCTGTCTGTTACACGGAAGTCAACGGAAAGCACAAAAATTGTTGCATTGGCGTCAGTCGCAATAAAAAGTCGTAGCAAGAATTTTTTGCCGTTGACTTACGCTTTTCACTGTGCTACAACGTGACGACGAAAGACGATAAATCGGACGGTTAAAACTCTCTAATCAAGACATAGAAAAAGGCGGTAGAATCAACGTTCTATCGCCTTAAATCGCATATTATTTAGTTTTCTTTACAAATTTTCCGTTTTTACGGGGTTTCGTAAGCCAGTCATAAGAAATTTTCTTTTCCGCGACTTTTGTCTTAACGATTATCCCGGCAACGCCTTTTACGCAAATGAAAAGGAACCGCGGGTTCGACCACGGTTCCTTATGGTGGGCGTATGCGACGGAATTCAGCCCGTAATCAGTTATCAGAACGGCGCGGGCGATAAAATCGGAAAAAGAAAAACAATCACAGCCGCCGTATGGATTTTAATCGGGCTTGCCGCGGCGTTTTCCGCGCTTACGCCCGCAATGATCGCGTTTTTACCCAAGGTGTTCGACGTATCTTCCGTTGCCGAAGAAATGATGAAAGCGGGGCTGAAAATTTACGCGTTATCGTACGTGTTGAAAGCGGCGGTGAAATTTATATGCGCGTACTGCTATTCCGTAAGGCAAAAGGTAACGTCGGATATACTCACTTATCTCGATCCCGCGGTGTTTACGCCGTTGTTTTTATTCGTCTTATCCTCTGTTGCCGGATTGAACGGGGTATGGTGGTCGGTAGTGTGCGCGCAAGCGGCGGTATGCGTTGCGGCAGCGGTGATTTTCGCTGTGCGCAGAAAATGTAAAAACGTTTGAAAACCGTGAAAATTTGAAAAAAACGACGTTTCGGAGTGGGACTGAAACGTCGTTTTTCGTTTGAGTTTGAGAATGTAAAGTAATCGGCTGTTTTACAGCCACACTTTTATTGTTTTTTGCCGTTGTTTTCCGTTTTTTACGTATTTCCGTGCTTTTACGCACGATTTCCGAAAAAAAGCTTTCGAAAAGATAAACAGTCTTTTTCAAGTTTTTCGGCAAAGTTTTCAAGTTCCTTATTGCCGTCGAGCTGTCCGCGTTTTTTGAGCGCGCCCGT
>CAKQJJ010000199.1 GCA_934247335.1 uncultured Clostridia bacterium
AACAGGCATTGAATTAGATTCTCCTTTTCTTTTGCATTTACATTATAGCACACAATATATTATATGTCAATAATTTTTAAGTTATTATATAAAAATTTTCAAGGAGGTAAAAATGAAGAAAAACAACATACGAGATACTCCCGTCATCGTAATTCCGAAAGGGTATACGATAGACGACCTGATGGACTTCGACGACGATGGGTATGAGAACGGCGAGCCGGCAATGGTAGAGGAGGTGAAAGTTGTCTTTGAGCAATGAAGAGAAAAATGCGGCGTATGAGAAACTAACGCCGCAGAGAAAGCAACTTGTGGACAAAGTTATGGAAAACCTTGAAAAAGGCAATCTCTTTTGGACGCAAGGTTGGGTATCGTCGGGCGCGCCGGAATCGGCGGTAACGGGAAAGAAATATCGCGGAATCAATAACCTTTTCCTGTCGCTTATTGCAATGAGCGAGAACTACGGGGATAACCGTTGGGCAACGTTCAAGCAGATGGAAGAAAAGGGTTGGACGTTCAAAAAAGACGAGGAAGGCAACAGCCTTGCCAAAGGAAAGGGCGCGAGCATTGAGTATTACGAAATGCGAGATAAAGAAACAAAAAGACGTTTCGACAGAAGCGTTCTCGACGGAATGACGGCGAGCGAACAGCAAGAGTATATGGATAAAAACGTGTATTGGCTACGCAAATTTTATCGTGTATTCAACTGTTCATTGATGGACGGCGTACCCGTAAAGGAGAAACCGCAAATCGACGTCAACGACCGTAACGGCAGAGCCGAAGCTATCCTTGATTATTGGGACAAAAACGAAGCGAAAATCGTGTACGGCGGCAGTCGGGCTTTCTACCGGACGGATACGGACGAAGTGCATTTGCCTGAACGCGCGGACTTTAAGAGTATGCAGGAATTTTACTCGACCGCATTGCACGAAATCGGGCATAGTACGGGACACGAAAGCAGGCTCAACCGAGATTTATCGGGTAGATTCGGTAGCGAGGACTACGCAATGGAAGAATTGCGAGCCGAAATTGCTTCTATCTTTATGGAGCAGGATTTGGAAATAGAGCCGAGCGAGGGGCGATTGCAGAACAACGCGGCGTACATACAGTCGTGGAAAGAGGAAATTAAGGAAAACCCGAACGCGCTGTTTACGGCAATTACCGATGCAGATAAGATCGCAAAGTACGTTTCGGAAAGAGCGCAAGAATATCGGCAGACCAAAGACGTGCAGTATTACGCGATTATCGAAGAAACGAACGCTTATTCCGAGCAGGTATATAAATGCTGTATCTGCGATGAAGAAGGCAGAGTAAAGCCGCTTATCAATTACGGCTTTGCCGACCGCGACGCGCTCGAAAAAGAGTTGGATAAAATCAAGGCTCTTGACCTTTGGAAAGACAAAACGTTTGAAGAAGTCGGGATTGACGAACTCAAAGAAAAAGGCGCGGCGGGTAAGGTGGAGCAAGAAAAGTCGTCGGAGTACATACGACCGTCTGAACTTGTTGCGGCGGAAGCCGCGGCGCGAGCATTGCCTGTCAGTATGGACGGAAGAGGCAAGGCGAGCCTTACGCGGATGAGCGACAGGGAAACGCTTGAACGAGCAGAAAAACATTTCGGAACGGACGCAAAGTTTTCCGATCTCTACAACGGAAAAACCGTTTTGGGAAGTGAGGAAAAGAGCGAATATGCGTTGATGTTGCGCCTTGCTTTATTTTGCGGAAACGACAAAGAGCAGCTACTTCGCTTATTCAAATCGTCGGGGCAATTCCGCGACGAAAAGCCGAACGCTTACTATATGAAAATGGCAGAAAACGGCTTGAAATTCATTGCAGACAAACGGAGTGCTTTCGGTGGAGCAAACGAAACAGGTGGCTTTACAAAAGGCAAAGTCGGTATCAATTCAAAGAGGTGACGAGATGTAATAAGGGGAATGAAAAACAAACTGATTCTCTCTATAAGCATTGTTTTGATAATTCTGTCGCTGCTGCTTTGCATAAAGACGGCGGCAGATAAAAGGGAGATAAACAAATACAAGCAAGGGCAATTTTCGTATGCCGATTTCGGAAACGGCATAGTGGAGTTGACTATGGCAAGCGGGGAAGTTGTGCGATTGTGCTTTGATAAAAATTCGGTAAAGGCAGAGCGTTCGTACAAAGTAAAGGACAGAGCCGAGCAAGTATATCTGATCGCTTTCGTTTATTTCTACGGACGGAAAACGGATATAAGAATAGAAAGATCAGTTACGGATATGCTCGGAGAACTTCGCTTACATAATGCGTTATATGCTGTGGGATACAAGAGAAAAAATACGGCAGACGCAGACTTGGACTATGACCGTGACAGACGGTGGTACGGTAATTTTATAAGCAAAATCATTTAAGAAAAGGAGCAGAAAACATTGAAAGAAAGAAACTTCAAATTCAGAAAAAGTTATGCGGAAGTTATCCGCGTAATGGACGACAAACAGGCAGGCAGATTCATCAAAGCGGTATCGGATTACGTCTTTGACGGGAGAGCATACGACGGCAACGACACGGCAATCAAGAGTGCGTTTACGCTCGTAAAAGTATCTCTCGACGGAGATAAAGCCGACAGAGAAAACGGCAGACGCGGCGGTATCAAAAGCCGCGAACTTCGCAAGGCAAAGGAAGAACAGCCGTGCGTAGCAAAGGTAATCGCAAGCGGTATCGTGGCGAGCGAAATGCTGAAAAGTATCCTTGAAGGCAGAGAAACGCCGTCTGACGACGAGGGGGATACCACCGAAAATTGTTTTGGCAGAGAGGACTTTTAGCAAGCAGGATAAGGATTTTCCAAACTATCGGAAAATCGCAGAGTTGAACAAGTCGGAAACCGACTTTTCAGGGAGGTG
>CAKQJJ010000200.1 GCA_934247335.1 uncultured Clostridia bacterium
TAATAACGTTATGGCAAACAAACGATTTTTCAAAACAATTTATTCGGAATAAAAAATTTTAATTTATTTTTCGTAATTCGCTATAAAATATTTGACAATAAGAATTCTTTGTGATATTATATTACCGAAGTTTGTCAGCGAGTTTATTATTCGTCTGGCTTAAATTTCGGGGTTTAAAAGGGAAAAACGCTTTATTCTCGGTAAAGCGTTTTTTTCTTTATTTTTTAGTTTTGCCGTAGGCTTTTTGCGTCAGGCTTTTTTGGTAAACGCGCCTGCCGAATAGTCGTATTCGATTCCGTCGAAATAGTACGAGTTACCCGAAAAATCGTTACCCTCGTCCGCTTCCGCTCCTATCGCGCTGTCCGGGCGGGTGGTTGCCCAGTGCATGGTTGCCGCGCTGTCGGATTCGTACGCCAGGCGGCAGCGGAAAATGCAGCCGTTTACTTTGTTGCCGGTAATTTCGGCTTCCCAATTGCCCGCCGAAGCTTTTACGTTGATTACGGCGTTTTCCTGAACTCTTGCCACGAGCCCTGTAACTCTCGGGCTTTCGATCTCCACGTTTTCCACGGTGCAATCGCGAACGATCATAAACGCGTCGCCGGCGTCGCCCGCTTTGTCGTGAGCGTATCCGACGAGAGCCGCCGCGCCTCTTCTCGAATACGGCGCCTGAATTTTGCAGTCTTTTACGGTTACGTTTTCAAACGTTCCGGTGCCTTCGAGGTAGCCTATCACAACCGCGCAGTAAGCGGCGTCCTGATTGTCTATTTCAACGCCGGAAAAAGTAATATTCTTAAACGTAATGCCGTACGAGCCGTCCACGAACGCAAGACATTTGATAGAAGCGCCGTCGGTGGTGCTTCCCGAACTTTCTTCGCTTATTTTGAAATTACTTATCGTGTGTCCGTTTCCGTTTATAACGCTGTTGGTCATCGCATAGCCGTTCATAGGCGTCCAATTCGCTCCGCCGAGATCGACGTCGCTTAAAAGATCGATAATATAGCGTTTTGCTGTAATTTCGCGCGCGTTTATTTTTTCGGCAAAGGAAAGCAAGCCTTCCTTGCAATAAATATTGACCGTTCTGGTTTTTGAGTTTACGGTGTAATCGGCAACCGTGATTTTAACTTCGACTTTTTCTTCTTCTACCGCCACGGTAATAGTCGCTTCGCCCACGGCAACGCCTGTTACCGTTCCGTTTTCGTCAACCGAAGCGATATCGCTCTTATCCGACGAAAAAGCAATTTTCTCTTCTGTGTTTTCCGCCGTCGCTTTAATCGTGAACGTCTTGCCGATTCCTATCGTTGCGCTTGTCTCTTCCACTTTCAGCGTAACTTTTGCCGGTGTATCCGGCGTATCGGTTTTGTTATTGCACGCCGAAAATCCCATTGCAACGGCGCAAAGTATTATCGCCGCGGCAAAGCACGTTATCGCTCTCAATAAGTTCGTCTTTCTCATTTTATTACCCCTCTGTCAAATTTTTACGGTAATACCGTTTGATATAATCATTATAACATATGAATCTGCGTTTGTCAATAGGCAGTTTTCGCGATATTTGCCGCGATTTTTAAAATATAAAAACGCCTCGGAGCAAATTCCGTAAGGCGCTTCTTTTTATTTCTCGGTTAAATGCACAAACAGCGCGGTGCAGCCGGCAAAAATATCGTCGTACGTTTTGTCGAACCGCCCGAAATACCACGGATCGGCAACGTCGCGATCGGAACCGGTAAAGGCGAGCAGTTTTTTTACTTTTCCCCGTTGGTCGCCGCCGAAAATACGCAGAGTATTGCGCACGTTGTTTTGGTCCATGCATACGAATAAATCGTATTTTTCGTAATCGGAAGGCAAAAGCCGCACGGCAAACTTCCCGTCGCACGATATTCCGTGCTTTGCGAGTTCCGCTCTTGCCGGCGGATAAACGGGATTGCCGATTTCCTCGTCGCTCGTGGCGCAGGAGCGCACGATAAAACTATCTTCCGCGCCGCTATTTTTTACTATATTCTTAAACACGAATTCCGCCATCGGGCTACGGCAGATATTGCCGTGGCAAACGAACATAATTCTGTAAATTTTATCGTCGTTCATAAAGTTTTTCTCCGCGTCGCGCCGAATTATGAAACGATGTTTTTAATCGTTTTTTCAAAGCTGCGATATTTTCGGAAAAAGCCGCAAAAACGACTGATTTTCGCGACTTTTTACTGTGTTTACCGTCAAATATTTTCGGCTTCCGCTTCCAGTCTTGCGGTCTGATCGGCAAGGCGCAAGGCTTCCAGCATTTCGTCGATGTCGCCGTTCATGAAGTTCTCCAACGAGTACAGCGTGAGATTTATGCGATGATCGGTAACTCTGCCCTGCGGGAAATTGTACGTGCGGATACGCTCGCTGCGGTCGCCCGTACCCACCTGACTGCGGCGGTTTTCGGAATACTGCGCGGTTGCCTCTTCCTGCATTTTGTCGTACAGTTTGGTTTTCAGCACGCGCATGGCTTTTTCGCGGTTTTTGATCTGCGAACGTTCGTCCTGGCACTGCACTATAATACCCGTGGGTATGTGCGTGATACGAATCGCCGATTCGGTTTTATTGACGTGCTGACCGCCGGCGCCGCTACTTCTGTACGTGTCGATTTTAAGGTCTTTTTCGTTGATTTCCACCACGACGTCCTCGGCTTCGGGGAGAACGGCAACCGTGACGGTGGACGTGTGAATTCTGCCCTGCGACTCGGTGTCGGGTACGCGCTGAACGCGGTGAACGCCGCTTTCGTATTTGAGTTTGGCAAAAACTCCGTCGCCCGAAACGTTGAACGAGCCTTCTTTAAGACCGCCCAGTTCGGTTG
>CAKQJJ010000201.1 GCA_934247335.1 uncultured Clostridia bacterium
CGGAAATTCTGAAAGCGGTCGGACATAAATTCACCGATTCGTATTTCATCGCAACTTGCGAGGACGAAGGTTATACGCTCCATACCTGCCTGTCTTGCGGTAACGAATATAAAGACAATATTGTACCTGCAACCGGACACGATTATGAAACGGAAGTCGTGCGCGAACCGCATTGCGAAACGGAGGGCGAGAGAAAATTCCATTGCACGAAGTGCGAGAAAGAGTATTATTCGGAGATTCCCTCAACAGGGCATAACTACGAACTCACGGGAACGGAAGAAGTTAACGGCGAAAATATCCGTACTTACGTTTGCACGAACTGCGGGGCAATTACCACGCAGAATATGGGCGAGCAGTATGAGCAGGTTTCTTCGTATGTGGAATACCTGTTCGAGCAATACCGCCCGTATATGTGGTGGGTGCTTTTGGCAACCGCAGGCGTATGGAGTATCGTGATGGGCGTATTCTTTGCGATTGCACAGAAGAACGAGGAAAAAGAAAAGGCGAGAAAAATGATTAAGAATTACGTCATCGGACTTGTCGTCATCTTTGCTATTCTCGTTGCTTGTCCGTATCTCGTTAAGGGTATCGCGGCGTTGATTGCAGGGTAAAAAGACAAATTTTTACAAAAAATTCAATTTCAGGGCGAGAAATCGGCTTGACAACACACTCAACTTGTGATATTATTATAGTGCAAATAAAAAGAATATTGCACGCATAAAATATCATAAGGAGGTGCGCGACAATGACTGTTATGCAATGTATCGACGAATTTGTTCGGAAAGCGGAATTAAGAGTTCCATTGTATACGAACGAGATTTACGAGTATGTAAAAACAAAGTTACCCGACACGGATAAAGCAACATTTAATATGACTTTGCAACGTTATGAAAAGCGTAATCCCGACTTTGTGCGTTACCAAAAAGGGGTTTACTACAAAACGGTGCATACGCCTTTCGGCGTTGCGGGAATCGACACGACCGAGCTTATTAAAAGAACGTATCTTGTAAACGGCGATGAAGTAATCGGATACGAGTCCGGACCGTCCTATATGAATAAGATAGGGCTTACGACGCAAATGCCGAATATGACTTATATCGTAACCACGCGAACGAGATATACGACGGAAGATAAGAAAGACGGCATATATCTTATTAAACCCGTTATTCAGATCAATCGGGATAATTACAGATATTTGCAACTACTTGATATGCTTGACAATAAGATGAAAGTCAAAATCGAAGCGGATAACTACCGAGAGATTTTAAGAAAACAAATCGGCACGTTCGGTTTGAGTTTTGAACGACTTATAGGGTATGCGAAGTATTACAATAACAATAATGTGTATGCGGGGCTTTCGGAACTTGCGAGAGGAGTAAACTGATATGAAGTTACATTTAGATAAAGCGGCATTTCAACTTGTGGTGGACGAAATATCGAAAAAATGTTCCGTTCGCCGCGACGTTTTGGAAAAAGATTATTACGTTACGCTTCTACTGAAAGAGTTGTCGGAAAAGGAACATCAGGCTTATGCATACTTTAAAGGCGGCACGGCGCTTTATAAGGCGTTGAAATCTATTCGCAGATTTTCGGAAGATATAGACCTTACGGTGTATATCGAAGATTGTCCTACGGCAAGTCAGGCGAAAAAACGACTTGAAAATGCCACGTTGAAATTCGGTTGCCTTGAAAAAGGGGACACGCTTGAAAATCATCGCGGAAGCATTACTTGCGAGTATCTTTACGAGTCAATGTATGCGCTTGATAAAGAGGACGCGTTACAACGCTTCGGCAGAGTGAAAATAGAAGCCACGAGTTTTACCGTAAGTGAACCGACCGACAAAATAACGATTGCGCCGCACCTTTATGAACTTGCGAGCGAAGAACAGCAAAAGATAATGCGTGAAGTGTATAATGTAGAACCGTTTGAAATCGAAACGATTTCGCTTGAACGCATTTTTATCGACAAGGTGTTTGCCGCGCAGTTTTACTTTGAACGGAAAGATTACAGCGACGTTGCAAAGCACGTTTACGATTTAACCGTGCTTCTCGATAATGAGCAGATTAAAGCGTTTTTACAAGACAAAAAGCGCGTTCTTGAAGTGATAGGGTATAAACGAAAGGAAGAATTGAACCGTAAAGGCGGCGTTGCCGCAGATATGCAAATAGCAAACTTCGATTACTTCCGAGGGCTTGACGGTAACAAAGAGTTTGAAAGCGCGTTCGATGAAATGCAACGGATTTATGTATTCAACGAGCAAGACAAATTAAGCAAGGAAACTGTTTCTGCCGCTATTTCCAAGTTGCGAGAGATTATGGATATAGAGTGGGACAGAGAATGACAAACAAGTAATTAAGGAATAAGGGACGTTCTTCGGAGCGTTCCTTTTCTATACCGAAAATGCGCTAAAACTATGCAAATATCAATAGTTTTAGAGTAAAATCGGTTTTACGGACAGATTCTGAAAATAATTTATGAAAAGTAATCAAAACAGCTTGACAATATCGTGCTATCACGATATAATAAAGACGAAGAAACCAAAGGAGGTGCTTTTATGAACGTAGAAGAGGTAATCAAAAAGGCTGAGTCGGACGAAGGTTTGACGGTAAAGGAGATTAAGATTTATCAGAAGGCGGTAAAGCCTGTAAAACACGTTTACGGGAAATACGGCACTCTCGCTAAACGGTATTTGGAGGATAAAGGACTCGATTGGACGATAGCGAATCTTCCCGAATACCTGCACGGCGTAGACAGAGCC
>CAKQJJ010000202.1 GCA_934247335.1 uncultured Clostridia bacterium
GCTTATCGGCAGCACCCCGCTTCTCGAACTCACTCATCTCGAAAACAAACTGGGCTTAAAGGCAAAAATTCTCGCAAAGCTCGAATATTTCAATCCCGCAGGCTCGGTAAAAGACCGTATTGCAAAATATATGATAGAAGACGCCGAAAAGCAGGGCAAATTAAAACCCGGCTCGGTAATAGTCGAACCCACTTCGGGCAACACGGGTATAGGTCTTGCCGCAGTCGGAACGGCGAAAGGCTACCGCGTTATTCTCACCATGCCCGAAACCATGTCGGTAGAACGCAGAAAACTTATTAAAGGCTACGGCGCGGAAATCGTGCTCAGCGAGGGCGCAAAGGGAATGAAAGGCGCAATCGCGAAAGCCGAAGAAATTGCGGCAACCACCCCGAACGCGATTATTCTCGGTCAGTTCGTCAATCCCGCAAATCCGCTGGCGCATTACGAAACCACCGGTCCCGAAATCTACGCCGACACCGACGGCAACGTCGATTATCTCGTAGCGGGCGTCGGAACGGGCGGAACGCTTTCCGGAACTGGCAAGTTCCTTAAAGAAAAAATCAAAAACGTAAAGGTAGTGGCTGTCGAACCCGCAACTTCGCCGGTACTGAGTAAAGGCGTTTCTGGCGCGCACAAAATTCAGGGTATAGGAGCGGGCTTCGTTCCCGATACGCTGGACACGAGCGTGTACGACGAGATTATCGCGGTCGAAAACGAAGACGCGTTTGCTTTCGGCAAACTCATCGGAAAGTCGGAGGGCGTGCTTGTCGGAATTTCGTCGGGAGCCGCGCTCAAAGCCGCGGTCGATATCGCAAAAAGAGAAGAAGCCGCAGGCAAAACCATAGTGGTTATTTTCCCCGACAGCGGCGACAGATATTTGTCCACGCCCTTGTTCGAGGAATGATTTTCAGGCAAAACATTGCGCTTCAACGCTTACTTTCTACCCGTATTCTTTGGTAGTTATGCATCACTTTCAAAACGAAAAACGACGTTTCGGGATTGTTTCCCGGCGCCGTTTTTTCGTATATGCGGAAGCGGGCGAATAAAACGCATTCGGTTTGCATAATATTTGAAAAACCGCGGCGGGAAAATATTTTTTCAGGTTTTCCCGAAAAACTCGCCGGCTCGGATTTTTACTTATGTCGAAAAAATATGCGTAAAACCGTGAAAAATAAAGTCAAAAAAAGCCGAAAACGGTAAAAATCGAAAAATGTCGACGTATATTTTCAAAAACTGTAAATGCTACAAACCGATTGTGAAATTTTTTGTAAAAGTATTGACAATTTTGTGATTATCGGATATAATAAGCCCAAGGCATTATGCCTGAAAGGAACTCAATATACCACAATAGGAGGTTAGTGAATGAAAAAGAAACTGGCAATGTTGTTGGCATTAGTGCTGGCATTCGGCGGAACGAGCGCAGCTCTTCTCACGTCGTGCAAGCCCACCGACAATCCCAACCAAGACGTTCAGGAAAACGAATATAAGGTTCGCTTCCTGAAAGAAGACGGCACTCTGATCGAAGAGAAAACCGTTAAGCACGGCGAAAAGGTAGAGGCAGTCACCGCGCCCGAAAAAGCAGGCTACACCGCAGAATGGGTAGACGCAGAGGGCAACGTGGCAGATCTCGACAAGGCAGTGACGGCAAACGCAGAGTACAAAGTTCGTTACACCGCAAAAACCGATATCGCGTACAAAGTAGAATATTACTTTGAAAACGTGGAAGGCGCGTACGAGCTTGACGAAACCGAAACCAAGAATCTTACCGGCACCACGGGCGCAACCGTAACTGCACCGGAAGTGACCAAAGAGCATTATGCGCTCAACACCGAAGCCGAAGGCTATCTTGCAAGCGGCGAAGTAAAGGGCGACGGAAGCCTCGTGCTTAAAGTATATTACAAGCGCGACAGAGTAACCGTAACCTTCATGGCAAACGGCGAAACTCTGGACACTAAGGAAGTAATCTACGGCGGCAAAGCAACCGCAACCGACAAATCGGTTCCCGCAAAGGATCAGACCGACGAAGAAGAGTATGCTTTCAAATATTGGTCTACTTCTGAAAACGGCGCTCCGTTTAACTGGAATCTCCCCGTAGAAGAAAACGTAACTCTGTACGCAGTTTACGAAAAAGGCACGAGAAAGTACAACGTCACCGCCGATTTCGACAACGCGCTGTATTTCTACACCACTCCCGACGACGGCGACATTTTCGAGCTTAACGGACTCGCTTACGGCGCAACCGTCAACTTCATGGTAAAGAAAGCTCAGGAAGCAACCGGAACGGCAACTGTAACCGCAAAAGTCACCAATTCGCAGGGAACGAACGAAACCACTCTCACTCCCAACGAAGACGGAGTGTACACGCTTACAATAAGCGGCGAAACCGAACTTACCGTAACCGGTTTCAGCGTGCGCGTTTACAACGTTACGCTCAACGTTGCCGATATGGAAAGCGTTTACGATTGGGCAAAACCCTACGAAAACCTCGACGACGTTAAGTTTGAAGTAACCGAAGACGGCAAAGATCCCGTTACCGCCGATCTCAAAGTGGAAAACGGCAAAGTCGTATTCAATTGGAGCAAAGGCACGTATGCCGTTCGCGCGTTCGTCGAAGAAAACGGCGCAAAGAGATATATCTCCGAAACCGTAACCCGCGAAGTAAATTCGTACGCGTCCGACGATAACGACAATATCACGTTCGACAACGACCTGGTTCTCGCAACGCCCGTGGAAATTTTGTGGAATAGTAC
>CAKQJJ010000203.1 GCA_934247335.1 uncultured Clostridia bacterium
ACAATTTGGCTACGTTGATATTCGTGCACCGCTCGAATTCGGTGAAAAACGCGTTTGAATTGACTTCGCACACGATAGGTTCGCCCGTTTCTCCGAACAAAAGGTCCACGCCGCAATAGTCCGCCCCGAGCGTTACGGCGCATTTTTCGGCGGTATCGCGGAAAGACGCGCTAAGCGAGTACGCGCTGCCTCTGCCGCCCTGACCGATATTGGAATGAAATCCGTCGCTGCCCTCGCGCAGCATTGCGCCCACGGCTTTTCCGCCTATCACGATGACGCGTACGTCTTTGGCGAGAGAGGATGTAATCATCTGCTGAAAAAGATGCGGTTTTAATTTCACGCGTTCCATTGCCGAATAAAGCTGCCCTCTGTCAAACACCGGATAAACGCCGCCGCCCTGAGAGCCGTAACATTCTTTAACCACCAGCGGATAACCCAGCTGATTTTCGATAATAGCAATGGTTTGCTCGCGTATCTGTTCGTAAGGGTTGTAGCACAAAAGCCCCGGCAGAGTTTTCGGCATGGCAACGCCGCTGCCTGCAAGGCGAATGTACGTGGTCATCTTGTCGTCGCAATCGACGATTGTTTTGTGACTGTTGAAAACGGTAATGCCGCTTATTTCCAGCATTTCGGAAAGATATTTGTCTTTGTCGAGAAAAACGCACGCGGAATAATTGCCGAAGTACGTTTTAATATCGTTGTTGTCTATTCTGCCGAAAAAGCCGTCGTTTCGCACGATATCCGCGGTTGCGCCCAGTTTCTCAAATTCTTCTTTAAGGCGCAGACTTTGCGTTATGTATTGCGGAGCAGAATAGTAGGCGTTGATTATTATCGCAACGCTGCAATTTTCCCGTCTTTTTCTGCCGAACAGCGGCTTTTTTATCATTTTTCACTCTCTCCTTGATTTTTTCGCTTGTAATATTGCCTTATTGCCAGGTACAGCGGAATTCCGAGTGCGAATACGGCAATCGCCTGTCCGGCGCCCACGCAGAAAATTCCCCAAAGATATTGTTCGCGTATTTCGCTTATCGCAAGGTAGGTAAGCGGAACGACCAGCGCGTTTACCGCCACCGGCGGAAGAGCGCCCAGTAAAATCTTTGCCCATTCGTTTTTAACCGCGCGACCTATTGCGTAGGACAGCGTTGCGGCTGCCAGCGTTGCCAGCGTTCCGAACACGATATCCATGACGTTGCCGGTGATAAGATTGGATATGAAGCATCCGATCGTAAGCCCTGCGATGGCTTCCGGAAATATCAGCGGAAGAAGAGTCATGGCTTCGCTTACGCGCACCTGCAACGACGTCGTGTTAAACGAAATAGGCGCCAGCAGAATGGTAAGGCTTGCGTACAAAGCCGCAATCGCGGCGGCTCGTACCAGTTTTAACGTTACGTTCTTTTTCATTTGTTTATACGGAGCAAAATCCACGCACAAAATATGCCGAAAACCTATGGTTTCGCTCTGTCCCTTAGTTTTGTTTTAAGACAGGAGGGTTTCGAACTGTCTTTAACGGAATAATTATACCGCGCAAACGATTTTTTGTCAATCGTTTTCCGATAGCGCCTCGTTTAATGCCCGAAAAGGTCGGAAAATACGTAAAAAAAGCAAAAAATGCCGAACGAAAAACTTTTTTAAAATTTTTTTCAAAAAGTTGCGAAAAACGCTTGACAAAGAAAAATCTTTGATGTATAATAAGGACGTACTTTGAAAGAGGTACATGAAACAGCTCATCATTTTCCCCCTTATCATATAGCGAAACGGTTGATCCACAAGATTGACCGTTTCGCATTTTAAATCGAATTTATCCGCGTCACAAATTTCGTTATCGGGGTTTTGTGTGACAGTCGCCTGAAAAGCGTTCAACGCACGTAATAACGCTTGCAAAAAACGGCGAATAATGGTAGAATATTGCAGCTTGGAGGAGTTTATGTTAAAAAAATACGTGGGCGATAAAAAATTCTATAAAACCGTGCTGGCTGTCGCGCTTCCGATAATGCTTCAGAACGGAATAACCAATTTCGTAAGCCTTTTGGACAATATAATGGTCGGGCAGGAAGGCAAGCTTCAGATGTCCGGCGTTGCGATAGTAAATCAGCTTATCTTCGTATTTAACCTCGCGATATTCGGCGCTATTTCGGGCGCGGGTATTTTTACGGCGCAGTTCCACGGAAAAGGCGACGAAGAAGGTATCCGCCAGACTTTACGCTTTAAGTATATAGTCTGCACGATAATCGCCGTCGCCGCCGTTGCGATTTTTGCCTTTTTCGGCGAGCCGCTTATTAAACTGTTTTTGCGAACCGAAGGCGAAGTGGTCGATCCAGATCTTGCGGCGAAGGAAATGGCGGAAACGCTCGGCTACGGAAAGCAATATCTTGCCGTAATGCTGATAGGGCTTATCCCGTTTGCGATTTCTCAGGCGCTCAGCGGAACCATGCGCGAAACCGAACACACCGTGTCGCCTATGGTTGCGGGACTTATTGCCGTTGCGGTAAACTGCCTTGGCAACTATATTCTCATTTTCGGCAACTTCGGAGCGCCCAAACTGGGCGTAGTGGGAGCCGCTATCGCAACCGTAACTTCGCGTTTCGTGGAAGTAATAATTCTGATAGTATATACGGCTGTAAAGAAGTCGGTTTTCCCGGCTTTTGCGGGCGCCGTGTTGCATCTGTTTAGAATAGAGAAAACGTTGTTCGCCAACATAATGAAGCGCGGCTTCCCGCTGTTTATCAACGAAACGCTGTGGTCGCTC
>CAKQJJ010000204.1 GCA_934247335.1 uncultured Clostridia bacterium
GGGCTATGCAGGCGGATTCGAGCGCGCGGGCGGCGGCAGGCGGCAGCGGACCGCTTACGTCGCCTATTCCGAGGTCTATAAGTTTCTTTTCGGGGTGAGCGGCGGCGTACTCGGCTTTTCTTTTCGCAGTTTGAACGAACACGTAATTTTCGCTCATTTTTGCGGCGCAATTATTGATTTTTATGCTTTTCACAGTTCTGCCTCGCCGTCGAAAACGAAATTAGCCTCGCCGATCAGCGTGCAGAAATAATTCTCGTCCACTCGCACGCAAAGCGTTCCGCCGGGATAATTTACGGCAATTTCGCCAAACGAAAAAAGTCCTTTATAAACGCCGTACGCGGCTATCGCGCACGCTCCGCTCCCGCACGACAGCGTTTCGCCGCTGCCACGCTCGAACACGCGCGCCGAAGCCGAATTTTTGCCCGAAACCGAAAAAACCTCGGTATTGTACAAATCCGGGCGGAAATTGTCAAGCGAAAAAAAGTCGAACGAGCGCACGTCGTCCGTTATTTCCGTTCGGTGCGGATTGCCGAGCGATACGACGGTTTCTCCGTCGCCGCCTACAATAAACCGCGCCCGACCGATTTCCGCCGAATAGCGAATTTCGTTTCCGCGAACAAGCTTTCCGACGGTTTTTTCGCCGCAGTCGGTTTCTATTTTTATTTCGTCGCCCGAAAAATTTTTGCGCTCGAAGCAGTACTTTGCAACGCAGCGAAGCGCGTTTCCGCAAAGCTCGGCGCGGCTGCCGTCGGCATTGTATATTTCCGTTTTGACGTCGGATTTTTCGGACGGTTTTATAAGCACCAGTCCGTCCGACCCCACCGAGTAGCGACGTGGCGACAGTTTTCTTGCCGCGGCGGACGGATCGACAAGCGAGAAATTCGTGCAGTCCACGTAAACGTAATCGTTGCCGCACGCCTGCATTTTTGTAAATTTCAGCTTCATGCTTTGCCTCCGAACACGTCGTCCGCGCCGTACAGCCCGGCGGATAAAGAAATCAGTTTTTTCGCGGCGAGAACCGCGCCTTCGGCAAAAGCGCGGCGCGAATAAACCTCGTGGCAAAGAGTAAGCGTCTGATTGCCGCAATCGAAAATCAGCTCGTGTCTGCCCGCGACGTCTCCGCGACGAACCGAAAATATTTCCGCTCCGCCCACCGATAAAGCAAGCTCTTTCGCCGTGCCGCCCGGGCAGTCGAGTTTGCCCTTGCGGTGCGTTTCGACAATTGTTACTGCGGCGTTTTTAAGTACGTTTTTTGCCGTTTGCGCGGCTTTTTCAAGCGCGTACGCGCCCAGCGAGAAATTTGCCGCGTACAAAACAGGAACGCTTTTCGCCGCGTTTTCTATTTCCTTTCGCTGTTCTTCGTCGTGCCCGGTGGTGCCGATAACGACGGGAACGCGGTGCTTTTTTGCAAAATTCAGAGTCTTAGCGGTTGCGCAGGCGCGAGCAAATTCGATAATAACGTCGAAATCGGCGTTTTCCTCCCGCTCGATACTGTTATTCTCGTCAAAGCCCGCGACGACGAAAAAATCGTCCGTTTTATCCAGCAACGCGATTTCGCGCCCCAATTTTCCGCTTATACCCACTATCGCAGCGCGCATTTTTCTTCCTCCGCAAGCAATTCGTCGCACATATCGAACAGATCGCGGCAATTTTCGTCGCAAAGCGGCGTGAGCGGCAACCTCAGTACGTTTTCGATAAGCCCGGCATGCGCCATTGCCGCTTTGACAGGCGACGGGCTGACAAACGCGAACAACTCGCTGATAAGAGGGCGTGCGAGCAGCTGCAAATGCGCGCTTTTCTCGCAATCGCCGCAAAAATATGCCTCGCATATAACGCGCGTAACGTTCGGAAAAAGATTGCCGAGAACAGAAATAACGCCCTTTCCGCCTATTGCGAGCAGCGGAGTTATCGCGCCGTCGCAGCCAGAATATATCGGGAAATTTTTGCCGCACGCAGCCGCGATTGCCGTGACCTTGTTTATCGAGCAGTCCGCTTCTTTCAGTCCGACTACGTTTGGGTGAAGCGACAGTTTTTTTGCCGCGGAAGGCGAAAGCGTAACGCCCGTGCGCAACGGAACGTCGTACGCGATTATCGGCACCGGCGATGCGTCCGCTACGGCGTAAAAATGTGCGATTATCCCCTCTTCTCCCGGATTATTGTAATACGGCAGCACGACGAGCGCCGCGTCCGCCCCGGCGTTTGCCGCCGCAATCGTGTATTCTATGGTCTGCGCGGTGCAATTGGTGCCCGTCCCCGCAATAACGGGAAAAACGCCGTTCGTCTTTTCTGCGACGAAGCCGACGTTTTTAATTCGTTCTTCAAAAGTAAGGCTGCTTGCTTCGCCCGTGGTTCCGTTTACGACCACAGCCGACACGCCCGCCTTTTTCTGCATTTCGATAATGCGCCCGAACGCTTCGTAATCGACCTCGCCTCTTCTGTCGAAAGGCGTAATAAGCGCGGTTGCGGCGCCCGAAAAAACTTGTTTTTTGCTTTGATTTTTTTCCATAACGATATTTATGTCAAATATCGGAATTTCGTGCTTGTCTACGAAATTGTTATTTCGGCGCTCACCTCAAATTTGCACTCGTCAAGTACTTTTCTGCCCGAGGAAACGAAATCTTTATACTCTCTGGTGTGGAAACGGTACAACTTCTGCTCGGTTTCAAACACGTCAAGAATCTTCTCGCAGGCTTTCTTGAAGCTGTCGTCAAAATGCTCGGTGGTTTCGGAGGCTT
>CAKQJJ010000205.1 GCA_934247335.1 uncultured Clostridia bacterium
AACGTGTGCATATAAGTTTTGCCTATTTTATTAGACGTTAAAATTACAATTCGCTTTTTTGAATTTTGGAGGTAATGTTTACGGATTTGAGTTTCTTCATACGAAGTGTCCGTCAACTTACCGTCGTCGCTCAGCCCTTTACACGAAATCAAACAGATATCGGCGTTCAGTTTGTCAATAAATGCCTCTGCGTCGTTACCGACCAACACGGAAGAATTATTGATTAAAAGTCCGCCTGTGACATAAACTTTGATATTCATTTCTCCGAGTATGTGTGCGGCGATAATACCGTTAGTCACTACGACAAGGTCCTTGAATTTTTTCAAATGCGGCAGTATGTATTGAGTTGTGGACGACGCATCGATAAATATCACGTCGCCATCCTTAACGTACGCAGCTGCTTTTTCGCAAAGATACGCTTTTTCCTGCTGATTTTCCTGTTGCCTGACAAATAACGGGACTTGTTGCTCGGAGCCGATAATCAGCGTTGCTCCGCCGAAAACTCTCCTTACCAGTCCGGTGCTTTCCAGTGCCGCCAGATCTCTTCTGGCAGTAGCTTCCGACACGTAAAATTTTTCCACCACCTGGCGCACGCTTATCGTTTCGTGGTTGCGGATATAATCTAAAATTTGAAGTTGTCTTTCGGTTCCTATCATCGTTTCTTTCTCACGCTCTCTTTTAGCGGTCGCAGTGACCGCTCGTTATGATTGAGTTTGATTGTATTATAGCGATAATTTGATTGTTTGTCAATTATTTCGTCTTATTTTGAAATACTTTACATCTTAATTGACAAGATATACTTCAAGTGATAGAATTCAATCGATTATATTCAAAAAAATGGAGACGTAAATAATGGAAAACAGAAAAATATCAATACTGAAAGACGGCGAAAGCAAAATAGAATCATGCGAATTTCCCACACGACATAAAGGCGAAGCGATAGTACAAGTAAAAGCATGCGGCATTTGCGGCAGCGATATTCCGCGCATTTTTCAAAATCGCGCATATTATTATCCGATTGTAATCGGACACGAATTTTCGGGAGTCGTGATCGACAGCGAAAACCGGAAACTCAACGGGACTCGAGTCAGCATATTTCCCATTCTCCCTTGCGGAGAATGCGAATTTTGCAAAAAAGGCTTTTACGCAAATTGCGTGCATTATGATTATTACGGTTCGCGACGGAACGGCGGAATGCAGGACTATATTGCGATAAAGGAAGAAAATCTCGTAAAACTCCCCGAAAACGTTTCGTTCGAGGCAGGAGCGATGCTTGAACCCGTTTCCGTATGCTTGCACGCAGTTAAAAAAGCAAAAATACAAACAGGCGAAAACGTGGTTGTATATGGAGCCGGAACAATAGGAATTTTATGCGCCATGTGGGCAAAGCATTTCGGCGCAAACTCGGTATATGTTGTAGATATCGATAATAAGAAACTCGAATTTGCCGCAAAGCTTGGATTTACAATTTATCGCGGCGAACGCGTTCAAGCAGCGTTTGAATGCAGCGGTGCCGGCGCATGCGTAAATCAAGCAATCGAACATATCGACGCATTCGGGCGAATCATTCTCGTCGGCAACGCTTCGGCAGACGTTACGATTCAAACAAGCAATTATGCGAAAGTACTCAGGAAACAATTAACCGTTTGCGGAAGTTGGAATTCGGACTTCTCGAACTCGTCCAACGACTGGAAAGACAGTGTAAAAGCGATATCCGAAGGCGAAATTCGCCCGGAGTTACTGATAACGCACAAGTTCCCTTTTGCAAAATGGGCACAAGCTGTAGACGTAATGAAAAACAGAGCTTTTTATAACAAAATAATGATGGTATCCGACAATGACTAAGTGCATTTCCCCTTCTCTTATGTGCTGCGATTTTTTCCGCTTAAACGAGCAAATTAAAATTTTTGAAAACGAACGCATCGAATTTTTACATATCGACATTATGGACGGAAAATTCGTTCCGAATTATACGCTTGGCACAGATTTTGTAAAACAGGTAAAGCAACAAACTTCGATCCCGCTGGATTTACATTTAATGATTGAAGAGCCTGAAAGCAAATTGGAATATTTTAATTTCGGCGTGGGCGATATTGTAAGCGTACACGCTGAATCAACCAAACATTTGGAACTCGCGATCCAAAAAATCAAACGTCGCGGCGCAATGGCATTCGTGGCTATCAATCCGGCGACACCGATATGCGTACTGGAAGAAGTTGCGGAAGAACTCGACGGTGTGCTGGTAATGACGGTAAATCCCGGCTTTGCCGGACAGAAGCTCGTCAAAACTTGCTTGAAAAAAATAACAAAAGTACGTGCTTTTTTAGACAATGCCGGCAGAACGGACGCAAGGATAGAAGTCGACGGCAACGTAAGTTATGAAAATGCACTCTTGATGAATAATGCCGGAGCCGACATTTTTGTTGCCGGGACTTCCAGTATTTTCTGTGCCGACATTCCCGACGGAATAAAAAAGCTGCGCGACTGCATAGCGTAAAAGCAAAAAAATAGAATTACAGCGAAAGAAAGCAAAACGTCGGAGACATTTAAAGTCAAATATACAAAAAAGAAGGCAAATCATTACCGAGTTACCTTCTTTTTTTGCTTAATTTATATTGTTTTCGGTCAATCGAGCGTCAGCAAAAGCGCCATTTTGAATTTGCCGTTTGCCTTGACGTAATGCTTGCCTCCTTTCGCAAAACGGAAATTCTCGCCTGCCGAAATGTG
>CAKQJJ010000206.1 GCA_934247335.1 uncultured Clostridia bacterium
CGGCGTCGGTGTACGCCATTTCGCTTTTGAAATGCAGATTGCCGTTGTCGTAATAATTGTAGACAGTAGTGGTGTCGCTTATCTCGTCGTTCTCGCGCACAAGCCGCTGTTTGCCGTCGTACTCGTACGTTATTACCTTGCCGTCCTCGATGATTTTCGTAATGTTGCCGTTTGCGTCGTACTCGTACGAATACTCGGTTGTATTCTCGCCTGCGCTGCCGTCAACTCTGTCGGTTGCGGTAACTTTTTTTACGAGATTTTCGGTTCGTCCGTTCGGCTCCTGCGGGTACTCGTATTCGTGGCTTACGATAGCCGGACCTTCGCCTTCAGACGGACAAATTTCATCCTTGGAGAATCGCCCTATATTGTCGTAATACGGGGTGTATTTGCCTACGGCATTTCCGTCAAAACCGCTTATCTTGATCTCGCTTATGCGGTTGTCGGGCAATCGTCCTTTTTCGGTTGTAGTTTCGTATGTATAATTGTACGTCAGAACGGAATCGCCCACGGTTATCTGTTCCATAGTCGGCACGGATTTGTCCAGGTAGACGGTCTTTTCATAATTTGTTGCTCCCTCGTGTTTGACCGTCGTGAAGTACGAAGTGGAATTCATCGTCCACTTGGAATTCACGGTATTATCCTGCGACTCGATAAGCTCGCCGGTTGTTCCGTCGTAGCTGTAACTTGCGATCGGTTGCTCCGGAAATTCGTCGTCCTGTTCCGATTTTTCGTATACGTTAATTATTTTTCCGTACTTATCCTGCTCGCTCTTTACGCTTTTGCCGTTTTTCGTGACTATCGAATAGTTGACGTCGTCGGCGTAGTTTGCGTCTTCTTTGTACTCGGCAGAGTATATTACGTTTACGTCTTGTCCTACCTTATGCTCCACCTTAATAACATTGCCGTTCCCGTCGTACGTATAATAATATTCCTCTCCGTCGCCGGTCGTGACGCTTGTGAGAACGCCCTCGGTGTAGCCGTATTCGTATACGACCACGGGTTCCTCTTCGTACACGTCCGTGCGCTTCAACTTAGTAACCAATCCGCGGTATTCGTCGTACTCGTATTCGTACACGGTGCCGTCCGGCATAGTAACTTTGGAAACGTAATCTTTTTCGTAATTATTGTCGTAAAACGTGGCGTTATCGCGCTCGTCCCACTCTTTTATAACCGCGCCTTTTTCGCTTTGAGTTGCGGTTACTATTATATTGCTTTTCCCGGAATTTCCGTTTTCGTCGGTTTCGCTGTGGAACGTGCAATTGCTTTGATTTTCCACGTTTTCCACGACCATGTAATCGCTCGTATTGCTTATTCCGCGATAGTCCAAGGCTTTTTTGAAACGGTGCTTATCGTCGCTTTCGCTCGTCGATATAAACGCAAGGTTATCTCTTTTTACCACGTTCGCGTGCCATATCTTCTGAGTAACAGTCTCTCCGCCGTCCGAGTTGAAACCCGCCTCGTTCCTCACGATCATTCCGTTGCCGTCTTCCGATTCGGATATATCGTACACAAGTTCGCAACAACCTAATGTACTTGAATTGCCCAAGCTATTTGTAAACCTAGCGTTTTCATAGTCGGGCGAGAATAAAAAAATTCAGCCCTCTTACAACTGGGCAAGAAGGCTGAAAAGCAAATCAAACTATTTCACAATATATCAAATGCATAACAAGCTACTCACAACTCACAAAAAAATATAAAATGTATTTTTCAAATTATTTGTATCTGCATTTTTGTATTGATCCTTAAACTTATAATTTTTTAATCAGCTTCGGAAGATAAACAACATTGATTTCAAGTTTACGAACAAAAAATCCGTCGTCGGAATAGCAGAACAATTTCTCGGGCATAACACGGTATTTTTCCTGTTTCAACAATTCTTTTTTGTACACAATACATTCCTTATAGCTGTACATCGGCTCAAATCGGTAAAAATATTCGGCGCCCCACTCTCCGTTCGGCAAAATTTTTATATAATCATATCTTAATATATAGACATACTTTCGGTTCCTTCGAATAGTAAAATCGTAAGTTTGAAAAACAAGCTCGTTTGCTTTATACCCACCGTCGATATAATAACGCTTTGCCTCTTCCAATTTATCCTCGGTAAAACAGCCCAGAATTTCATCGTCTTCCACTCGTTCGTCATCAATATAATCAATATAATATAATTTGTGTTGCAACAACAAATATATTTTACCCAAAGTAAACGCACCACCTCTATTATAATTTAATCTATTTCAATGATTTTTTAATAATTTTGCGAATTATTCTATCTAACCATTTTTTAACTGCATTATGATCCGTCCCTGCTCCGTGTTTATTATTGAACCCATGATCAAGTATCAAGCGATCAGCCGCCTTATTAGCATCCATTGCGCTATCAAGCATTGCTTCAATTCCCTCTTCTTGAGTGAGCCAACTAACGGGAGGCTTATTTGTCATTACAGGGCGATGCTTTGAAAACGCAATCAAACCGCCTAAAGCAAGAGCACCGGCTCCAACCAAAGCCTGCTCGCCGACTACAGTGCCGCCTGTTACCAAAACTGCACTTCCGCCGGTACTTGCAATTCCGTATCCCATAGAGACTCCGCCAAGCAAGCCTGCAGCTGCACCTGCGCCGTATCCGATCAGCCCACCGATTGCCGCGCCTATAAGTGTTCCGCCTAAATACTCCCAGAAGCTAACGCTACCGTTAAACAGTTTTC
>CAKQJJ010000207.1 GCA_934247335.1 uncultured Clostridia bacterium
ATATGGTTCGTATAAACGGCGGAATAAACGATTTCGACTTTTCCTGGAAGCTCGAAGAGGGCGAAACTTTCTGCACCCCGGAAGCCGTTATGGTATATTCGGACGGCGGCTTGGGACAAATGAGCCGTACTTTCCACGATTTGTACCGCGAATACCTGATAAACAAGCGCTACGTGGACAGCATTCGCCCGATAGTCATCAACAACTGGGAAGCAACCTATTTCAACTTCGATATACCCAAGCTCAAAGCGATCATCGATAAAGTAAAAGGCACCGGCATAGACATGTTCGTGCTTGACGACGGCTGGTTCGGCGAGAGAAGCAACGACCGCAAAGGTCTGGGCGACTGGGTCGTAAACGAAGAGAAACTTAAAGGCAGCCTTAAAACGCTTATCGACTACGTGCACGAATCCGGAATGAAATTCGGCTTGTGGTTCGAGCCGGAAATGGTAAACGAGGATTCGGACGTGTTCCGCGCTCATCCCGACTGGGCAATCAAAATTCCGTACCGTAACGCCGCGCCTTCGCGCGATCAGCTCGTGTTCGACTTAACCAAGCAGGAAGTGCGCGACTACGTTGTAAACAGCGTCAACGCGATACTCGGCGCATACGAAATAGATTACGTAAAGTGGGATATGAACCGTAACATCACCGAAATTTTCTCGGACGGACTGACCTGCGACAGACAGAAAGAAATCATGCACCGCTATATTCTCGGCGTGTACGAGATTTGCGAGCGCATAGTAAACGGCAATCCCGATATTTTCTTTGAGGGCTGCTCGTCCGGAGGTGGCAGATTCGATCCCGCAATGGGCTATTATTTCCCGCAAATCTGGACCAGCGACGACACCGACGCAAACGAACGCGCCAAAATTCAGTACGGCACCAGCCTGTGCTATCCGCTGTCGCTTATGTCCTGCCACGTTTCGATATGCCCCAACCACGCAACCGGCAGAATTACCTCTTTTACGACTCGCGCCGACATAGCTCATCTCGGAGCCACCGGTTACGAGCTTGACACCACGCAGATCACTGAAGAAGACCTCTCGCTTGTGAAAGGACAGGTGGAGGACTACAAGAGAATGCAAAATCTCGTGCTTCACGGCGACTTGTACCGCCTCGATAATCCTTACGAAAGCAACTTCTTCACCGAGCAACTTATCGCAAAAGATAAGTCCGAAAGCGTGATTATCTGCTATCGTCGCCTTTACACTCCCAACTATTCGGTTAAGAGAATTTATCCCAAGGGCTTGGATCCGCACGCCGAATATTTCGTAGAGGAAATGAACGCCGTTCTTCTCGGCTCCACTATAATGAACGCCGGACTCGTTCCGTCCTATCCCGGCGGAGATTTTACCACCACGGTGTTCCATCTTAAAAAATTCGTAAGATAATCGGATAATAAATGCCACGCTCCCGGTGAAGATAATTTGCCGGGAGCGCTTTTTTTACGGCAAACGAAAATGTTAATAAAAAATTTTCGGTATTTTGCCTTTTTACGCTTGACATCGCAAGAAAAATGAGTTATAATTAGCGCTGTGCTTGAGTGAGTCATCTATCGGCACCGTGCGAGTGTGGCGGAATTGGCAGACGCGTAAGTTTCAGGTACTTATATGATTACTCATGTGCAGGTTCAAGTCCTGTCACTCGCACCAATAAATTATCGGGGTATAGCGCAGTTGGTAGCGCGCTTGTCTGGGGGGCAAGAGGTCGTGAGTTCAAGTCTCGCTACTCCGACCATAACAAAGCATCGTTTCAAATAACGGTGCTTGTTTTTTAAGAAAATGTTCCGTTTTTTCAAAAAACGACGTAAAAGCTTCTCGAAAAAGAGAGCGCAAGGAGGAAAAATGTATAAAATATCCGTACCCGTATCCGTAGATAGTGAAAATTTGTCGGGAGCAGGACGCGAAAAAATACTGTCCGAACTTAAAAAAGTCGGCGCAGAACGCGTTTTTCTCACTATTCACCAATACGAAACGGACGCGGCTCGGCGCAGTCGCAGGTTTGCAGACCTTAAAGAAAACTGCCGCTATTTTCACGAAAACGGTTTAGAGGTCGGAGCGTGGATGTGGACGTTCTGGGTTAAAAATAACAGCGAATTTAAATGTATGCGCTCGCTTGACGGAGAAGAAATTAAAGACTTTGCCTGTCCGTCGGATGCGAATTTCAGAAAATTTGCGGCGGACTACGTGTCAACTGCGGCAAAATGCGGCGTCGATCTTATTATGTTCGACGACGATTTTCGCTACGGCTTCTATTGCGATCAACCGGCGTGCCTTTGCGACAATCACGTCGCAATGATAAACGAAATGCTCGGCGAAAAGCACACGAGAGAAGAACTGCGTAATCTTATTTGTTCGGGCGGAAAAAACAAGTATCGCTCGGCTTACCTTAAAGCAAACGGCGACGCTTTTCGTATTTTTGCCAAAGAAATTCGTGCCGCCGTCGATAAAGTAAATCCGGGTATTCGTATGGGCGCGTGCGCATGTATGACTTCGTGGGACGTTGACGGAGTAACCGCGCTCGAAACGGCAAAAATTCTCGCGGGAAACACAAAACCCTTCGTTCGTCTTATCGGAGCGCCGTACTGGGCTTGTGCGCGCAGTTGGGGCAACGATTTGCAGGATGTCGTCGAACTGGAAAGAATGGAAAGCGCCTGGACGCGAGAGGGCGAAATCGAAATAATGGCGGAGGGCGACGG
>CAKQJJ010000208.1 GCA_934247335.1 uncultured Clostridia bacterium
CGATCGCGACGGAGGAATAGCCGCAAAAGGCAAGCAGGTGCTTATAACCTCCTTCAACAACACGTTTTCATTTCAGCGTGCCGAAAACGCACGTAGGGGCGACGGAGCGGCTAAGGACATAATCGAAAATTACATAAAGCTCAACGAAAACGCCGACAAATCGCTCGTGGGCTCGTGGATTTACGTCAGCGAAGACGGCGGAAACACGTTTCCCGTCAGATACCGCGTGCCGATAACCGCACCGCACGGACCGATAGTGCTGCGCGACGGAAGATATTTCTTCGTCGGCAGAAGCTTTTCGATAGAGGACAAATATCTCGAAGACGGAGTGAACAAAGACTTTCTGCCAGAGGGACTTTATTATATGACGTCGGAAGACGGCTACAACTGGACGACGCCGCAGCTTATTCCCGTAAAAGCCGAAAACGGCGATTTGTGGTGCGAGCCGTACGCTTTCGAGCGCGAAGACGGAGGAATAAGCGTACTTGCGCGCGTTCAGCGTTTCTCGCCGGAAATAGGACCGCTGCGCACATATCAGATCGATTGTTCGGCGGACGGAAAGGAGTGGAATACCCCGCGCGACCTCGGATTGCTTGCGTCGCCGCCGCACGTTATAAGACACTCTTCGGGCGCGCTTATCTGCGTGGTCGGAAGACGCGAAAAACCGTACGCTCAGCAGGCGTTAATAAGCCGCGACGACGGAAAAACGTGGAGCGAGCCGATAAATCTGTCCGAAAAAGCTATTTCGGGCGACATGGGCTATCCGTCGAGCGTGGAACTGACGGACGGCAGCGTGTTGACCGCGTTTTACGGCAGCGAAAAAGAAAACGAGAAAAATCATATCTCGTTCGTCGTGTGGAAACTTGTTTAAGCGTTTTTTCGCTTTCAATTTAATATCAATAAAAAAACTCTTCGGCAGGAATACCGGAGAGTTTTCGTTTTATCTGAACATATTTACGATCGTGGACAACACTATTTCGTACATTACTTCGTAGTCGATGTACGGGTGATGGTCGAAAACGTATTCGTGAGCGAACGACTGGATGAGATTCATGGAAAGGTGAACCTTTTCGGCGCAGTTTTCGGTTTTTACGCCCAGCTCGGGCAGTTTTGACGAAAGATTTTTGGTGACGTGGTTTTCCAGTTCGAGAAATCTTGCGCCCACTTCTTTATCCGAGGCGGAAAGCGAGTGAAGCGTTTCGTGCAGTTTTGCGTGCGACTTGTGCATTTCGATTGTCTGATCGAGTATGCTTCTTACAAGCTTTTCGACGTCAACCGGAGCGGACAGGTTTTGCGCTATTTCCATAAGCGGCGCCGAAACCTCTTTTATATAGATATCCAGAACGCACAGAAGAATGTCGTGCTTGTCGCTGAAATACCCGTAAACGATACCCGTGGACACGCCCGCGCACTTGGCTATTTCCGGCGTGGTGCATCCGAAGTAGCCCTGCTCGGAAAAGAGTTTGTAGCCCGCTTCGATGATTTTGTTCTTCTTTTCTATCGCTCTTTCTTGTTTTGGTTGTCTTATTGCCGTTTTCATTGTTTACATTTTATACTATCGAACGAAAAAAGTCAAGAAAAAACTTGAAAAATCTGAAAAAAGTTTCACATTTTGCTTGACAAGGGGAAAATAAAATGATATTATATAGGCGAATATGAATTAAGTTTCACATAGAGCGAAACTAAGGAGACGAAAAATGCCCATAGTATTGGCACCGCAAAACACTCAGCTTAAAATAGTTCGTATTTCCGCAGACGATAAAACCAAAAAGCATCTCGAAAGTTTGGGAATTACCGTCAACGGGGAAATAAGCGTGCTCAGCTCGAGCGGCGGAACGGTCGTTTGCAAGATTAAAGACGGAAGAATAGCGCTCGACAGCAATCTGTCCGCAAAAATATTCGTCGCCTGAATTAAAATCGTAAAATTAAAAAAGGAGATACATAAATGAAAATAAGAGGATTTGAATTAGTAAGCAAAGAAGAATTTGAAAAAGCAAATGTGGTAGTTAAGACGATACGTATTGAGAAAAATAATAAGATAAAGGAAAATATGTCATTTCCAACTTTCAAATTTAAAGAGTTAGTAGAGGAAGACTGGGAAGATTCTACATTTGGAAATTATTTGCGTGAAACTCGATTTTTATTTGTAGTTTATAAATTTGATCAACAAGATGAATTAAGATTAAAAGGCTGTCAGTTCTGGAATATTCCATATGATGATTTGGAAGGCAATGTGAAGACAGTTTGGGAAAAGACGCAGAGAGTGCTTCGTGAAGGTCTTCAGGTAGAAAAGAGAAATGGAAAGAATTATAATAATTTTCCAAAATCATCAGAAAATCCAGTGTGCCATGTAAGACCACACGCACAAAATTCAAAAGATACTTATGAACTTCCAGACGGAAGACAGTATCCAAAGCAATGCTTTTGGCTGAATAATAGTTATATTATGTCGCAGTTGGATAAGAATTTTATTGAGGATAGATAATGGGTAATAAAGAATACAAAACTTCAGATGAAGTAAAGCAGAGAGCGGAAGAAGCGATAGGACATTCATTTAAAGAAATTTTTGAATTAGCTCAGAAATTTCAACAAGAAAATGGATTAAAAGAGAAGCATGGAAAGGGAGAAATTGGGCAAGTCTATGAAGAAGGCTGGTTTAATTATGCA
>CAKQJJ010000209.1 GCA_934247335.1 uncultured Clostridia bacterium
GCATATTCCACCCGAAGAAACGAACCTGACGATTTCGTATTTGAAAGCGGCGTGGACGAAAATTTCGTTACCACGGGCGAAGATATAGTAGTAAAAATTAAAAACAACGACGCAAAATCCGAAGATTACGCCAAATTTTCGGGGCTCGTGCGCCCTTCTCACGCAGATTACGCAGCGTACGCAAAGTACGGCGAAAACGTGGATTTGCGCGGCGGCGGAATATTTTCGGGCAGAATGACCGCGCCGCTGTGCGTTGTCGGCGGAATTGCGCTTGGTATTCTGAAAAGAAAAAACGTTTCGGTCTGCGCGTACCTGAATTGCGTCGGGAACGTAAAATTCGCTTCGTACGACGACGAAAATTTCGTTCTGCCCGATAAAATCGCGCCGTTTGCAACGGCAACCGAGCCGCAAAAAAAACAAGCAGAAGATCTGTTTGCCGCGCTTCGGGAAGAGGGCGACAGCGTGGGCGGAAGCGTCGAGTGCGTCGTTTCGGGCGTTCCGGTAGGAATCGGCGACGCTCAGTTCGGAGCAATAGAATGCAGGCTTTCTTCGATTTTGTTCGGAATACCCGCGGTAAAAGCGGTGGAGTTCGGGCTCGGCAAAAATTTTGCGTGCGCGCTCGGAAGCAAAGTGCGCGACGAATTTTATTACGACGGAGATAAAGTCAAAACGACGACCAATTACAACGGCGGAATAAACGGCGGAATTTCCAACGGCATGCCTATCGCGCTTCGCGTTGCCGTCAAGCCCACGCCGTCGATAGCAAAACCGTGCCGAACGACCGACGTCAAAAACAAAAAAGAAGCCATTCTGAATATTCCGGGAAGGCACGACATCTGCATCGCGCCGAGAGCGGTTCCCGCGGTTGCCGCGGCGGTAGCGATTGCCGTGCTGGACTCAGTGGAGAATAACGGATGAATAATTTGGATAATTTACGAAAAGAAATAAACGATATCGACGATCGGATTGTTGATCTCATGGAAAAGCGAATGTGCGTTGCCGCGCGTATTGCCGACGTAAAAAAAGAAGCAAACGCCGCCGTCCGCGACGAAAAAAGAGAAAAAGAAGTGGTTTCGCGCCTGAAAAAAAACTGCGGCGAGAGATTTTTGCCGTATATCGACGAGTTTTATCAAACCGTTTTTGAAATAAGCCGCAGCAGCCAGAGCGAAATATTGGAAAGCAGGAAAGCGGAAAACGGAGAAAACGACTTATGAGATGCGCGCTTATAGGAAAACCGCTGGGTCACAGCTATTCCAAAATCATTCACGAAAAATTCGGGTATTACGGTTACGATCTCGTCGAACTCGAAGAAAGTCAGCTTGAAAAATTCGTAAAAGAAGGCAAATACGACGGTTTTAACGTGACCATTCCGTACAAAACCGCAATAATCGGATATCTCGACAAACTCGATCCCATCGCAAGCGAAATAGGCGCGGTCAACACCGTCGTAAGAACGGGCGGAAAAACGTACGGCTACAACACCGACGTTCTCGGCATGGCATACATGCTTAAAAAAGCCGGAATATCGCTTACGGGTAAAAACGTGCTGATATGCGGAAGCGGCGGCACGGGAAAAACGGCGGAGTACGCCGCAAAAAAAATGAAAGCCGCAAAAATTACAGTCGTGTCGAGAAGAGGCGAAGTAAATTATTCAAACGTGTATTCTCTTGAAGATACGCAGGTGATAATAAACGCAACGCCGGTGGGAATGTATCCGTACAACGACGTCAGCCTGCTGGACTTAAAGAAATTTCCTTCGCTCGAAGCGGTTGCCGACGTCATTTACAATCCGCTTCTTACAAGGCTTACGCTCGACGCAAAAAAACTCGGAATTAAATACACCGGCGGTCTTATCATGCTGGTGGCTCAGGCTAAATTAGCCATGGACGTGTTTATAAAGCGCCGTTCGCCCGACGAACTTATCGCGTCCGTGTACGATAAAATTCTTAAAGAAACGCAAAACATAATTCTCGTCGGAATGCCGGGCAGCGGAAAAACCAGCGTGGGTAAAGCGGTTGCGAAAAAGCTGATGAAAAAGTACGTCGACAGCGACGCCGCAATCGTGGAAAAAGCCGGCTGTCCCATCCCCGAAATATTTGAAAAATACGGCGAAAAGTATTTCCGTTCGCTGGAAAAACAGGTTATTGCCGAATTGGGAAAAGCTCACGGAACGGTAATATCTACCGGCGGCGGAGCGGTTCTGGACCCGGAAAACTACTATTCTATGAAGCAGAACGGACGAATTTATTATCTCGAACGCCCGGCAGAATCGCTTGCAACCCGCGGCAGACCTCTGTCGAAAGACAAAAACGCGATTGCCGAAATGGAAAAAGTCCGCTTGCCGCTTTATCGCGAATATGCCGACAAGACGATAGAAAACGATGGCGATTTTTTTGCCTGCGTAAAAAAAATAGCGGAGGATTTTTATAGATGAAAAAAACGAAAATTCTCGTTCTCAACGGACCCAATATAAATATGCTCGGCGTGCGCGAGCCCGATTTATACGGAAAAGAAACGTACAAAGACCTTGTGCGTATCGTTAAAATCGCGGCTGAAAAAGAAGGCGTAAAAGTTTCTTTTTATCAGTCTAACGACGAGGGCGCCCTGGTCGGTAAAATCCAGAAATCGCGTGAGAAGTTTGACGGAATAATATTAA
>CAKQJJ010000210.1 GCA_934247335.1 uncultured Clostridia bacterium
CGTTTGTTTGAGATTAAATTCCGTAGCAAGCTGTAAATTGATGTTCATAGATGCCTTCTTTGGGTATTTTGCGAAAGAACATTCCCTTCGCTATCAGCCATTATACCGCTTTATGTAAAAAAAAGCAACCGTTTAACGCAAAAATGTCAATACACGGGCAAGTTTTGCATATAATCTTTCCGGGAGGGCTTTATTATGGAAAACAATCGCTTGGCGGATAAGCACGAGGTTACGCTTATAAATAAGGAAAAAGGCACGATTACGGGTGTAAACAAAGTGCTTTCGGTAAAAGACGACTGCATCGCGCTTGAAACGAGCATGGGCGAACTGGCGATTTCGGGCAAAAATTTCGCCATAAGCGGATACAACGAGCAAAACAAGACTTTTTCGTTTACCGGCACGGTTTCGGGGCTTAATTATCGCGGAGCCAAAGAGCCTATTTTCAAAAAGATTTTTAAATAATGAATGAATCATCGCTGTTTTTCGTTCACGTCATTACGGGCGCGCTGTTCTCGCTTGCGTTCGTGCTGTGCGGAAAAATAAAAAAGACAAAGACTACGCTGTTTTTCGTCGATTTTTCGCTGACGATCATTGCCGCGGCGGCTTTTTATCTGCCGCGCGTTTTCTTCGCTTACGGAACGGTTACTCTGCCGGCGGTATTCGCTTTTTTCGCGGGGCTTATTCTTCCTCGCCTGTTCATCGGCAAAAAAGCCGAATATTAGTCGCAAATTCAATAAAAACGAAAACGAACGCCCGTGCAGCATTTACAAAGCCGCCACAGACGTTCGTTTTTTATTTTCGATTATTTTTTACTCGGACCGTCTTTTCCGGCGTTTTACGCTCGTGATGACGATTGCCGCAGTTATACCGCCTATTACGGACAAGACGAGCAGCGCCAGCGCGATGATCAGCACCCAAAAAAGCGCCGTTGAATCCTCGGTACCGCCGTACGGAGCGTACTTCGGGTTTTCCGACGAGCAGAGAGTAAATTCGAGCTCGCCCTCCGGCAGACCTTCAAAGCTTGCCGAGTAGCCGTTTTCGGTCTTTTTAAAGCCGCTCAGGCTGTTGTTCGTTATATAAAACGGCGTGTTTACTACGACGTCGAGTTTTCCGAATTTCGCCCACGTGCTTGCCGGCGAAAGCAGATAAGTATACGAATAAACGCCGGGCTTGTAATCGAGATCAATTGCGGGATAAATCGGCGCTGTAACGGCGTTTTTCACGCTGCTTTTCGGTGCTATCGTAATTTCGTATTCGTACCACCGCATAAGGCGATGACCGTCGTAAAACCGAGATTCCAGTCCGAAGTCGGAAAGCACTCCGTAAGCGGTTTTATCCGACGCGCCTTTGATCGTGCTTAAAACCGCGTTGTACCAGTCCACTTCCGACACTTTTGAATTTTTGTTGCGATACGAAAGCGCAAACTGCTCGAAGGTCATTTCCGTCGCCGAATAAAGCGTTATTCCGTCGCATATTTTATCCTCGGCGGCGGCGCGTGTACTTTTGTAAATTCCCCAATGCGGCAAATGCGAAAGCGGTTTGCCTATCGCGTACAAGGCAAAAGACCTGCCGTTTTTCGCCCGAATGCCAAATCTGCCCGTCCCGTCCTTCGTTTCGTAATAGAACTGCTGATCCGGGAAATAAATAAGCGTTCCGTCCGAACCGCCCCAATCGAATAATGCGTACGCATCCGGCTCATCTTCGGCGATCGGCGACGGATTTTGTTTGTCGCCCACCGTGTAAACGTATTTGGTAACCGGCGTATCGGGAGCGAAAAAGTCGTCCTTCGCGTAGCTGTCCAGCAGTCTTTTTAAGTCTCTCGACAACTCGAAGCCGTACCGCTCGGTAATGGTGTAGCGAATTTTCTTTTCTATCGCTTTGCCGTCAAGCATTATGTCGTACTTGTACACGTCCGAGTCCTGGTCGTCGTCCTCGTACGGAAGTTCGTAGTCCGGTTGCGATCCGAACGGGAAAACCAGCGTTGCCGTAACTTCCATGTCCGTCGGATTGTAAAAAGTGTACTCGGCGGTTACCTTGGCGGAATATTCTGCTTTGTCGTAATCGACGCTCGAATAATTTTGCGGAAATTCGCCGATGTCGAAAGTAAGCGTTTCGGCGGCAACTTCTATCGGGCAGTTTTCGCCGGTTATCGCGGAACCCGTCGCGTCTACGCCGCTCCAATGGCTTTGCGCCGAATTTGCCGAAGCGTAAAAGCCGCTCGGAGCCGCAGCTGTTATCAAAGCCGCAACTATTGCGGATAAAATCTTAACTGTTCGTTTCTTCACGTTTTCTTTTTCTCCTTGGGTATGCGGCAAATCCGCGCTTGCCACTGCGAGATTGCGCGCCGCCATGCCCTTGTCTTTTCTCAGGCAAACATAGCCGCGCTTCCGTTCGTTTTTATTCTTCTTAATAATATTATACCACGCTTTTCCGCGATTTTCAAGCCTGCAGCACCACGAAATTGCAAATTTTTCATACGCCGGCATTTCCCGTAAATCAATCGATTAAAACAGAAATTTGTAAAGAAGCCGAAAGTCAGTGATGAATTTAAAGCCTCGCCCTTCGGGAGAGGTGGCGGCGATAGCCGACGGAGAGGGTTGTAGGGACAGGCGTCCTCGGCTGTGTGGGAT
>CAKQJJ010000211.1 GCA_934247335.1 uncultured Clostridia bacterium
GCCGGCGAGTGCGATTACGGCTGCGGGAATACTGAGTCCGTGACTGCTGACAGTGGACAGCGTTACGTTTTTATCGAGAACGGCGCCTATATCCACGGACAAATCGCCGCCGGTATTTTCGATTGCGGTATACACCACTCTTCCGCCTTCCGCAACGTAATCGAGAAGGTGCTTGAACGACACCACTCCGGGCGGGGTCTGAACGGCGGCTTCGGCAAGCTTTCCGCTCGTGATGGAAAAAATGCGGCGCATAATATCTTCGCTGGAAATGTTGAGCGCATAATAAACGCCCACCTTTTCCGCTATACGCAGGCGATATTCGTCGAAATCCAGCACTATCGGAATAGCGCGGACCGACATAGCCATTTGCGCTACGAGCAATCCCAAACACGAGGCTCCGCTTATTACGACGTAGTTGCCGATATCCAGATTAAGGTCGGAAACGGCGCTCTTGGCAAGCGCTATCATTTCCAGCATGGACGCGTCCTGAGTGTCTATATACGACGGAATTTTGTACAGGTTGTTTTTCTGCGCGACGATAAAATCGCGAAGAACGCCGTCGGTGGTTTTGCCGTAAACTTTGGCGTGCTTGCATTTTTCTTCGTTGCCTTTAAGACATTCGCTGCATTCGCCGCAATACACCTGCGGACGGATATAAACGCGGTCGCCGCGCTTGAAGTTTCCGACGTTTTCGCCCACTTCGCTTACCATTCCGACGCCCTGTCTTCCGAGAATGATCGGGAAGGGTTTCATTCCCTTTTTTCCGGAATAAGTGAGAATATCGGTGTCGCTTATCGACGACGCCAACATTTTGATTTTAACTTCGTTTTTACCCACTTTTTCAGGCTCGTATTGTTCGAGTACGACGCTGCCGGGTCCCAATGCCTTCCACGCTTTCATGAACGCCTCCGCATAGAAATTATCACTTAATTATAATGTAAATCGATTTATTTGTCAAGCGTACGACAATCGGCTTTTTGCGCCTAACAATCGAACTCTATTATATTGTTATTCGCCTGACACACGTTTATAAACGTATTTACCGAAGCGGTAGCGCCTTCGACGTGACGATAACGAACGAGTGCCGAAATCGATGGGATTGTGCCCGCATCGCTGCCGTCGTACGGCACGAACGCCTCTACCGAATAGCTTTCGGTGTAACCGTTGACCGTGCCGTTGACGTAAGACGCGAAATTAACCGTTTTGCCGTTATCCACGATGAAATTGTACGCGTCGGACACAACGACGACGGCTTTGGACGAATTGAAACTTCCGCTGCCGGCGTAGAGCGACAACTGCCAGCCGGTGTTTTTATAGAAGCGTCTTAATCCGCTCATTTTTGAAGTATTGCCGCTGTTTGCCGAGTGAACGACGGTCTGATCGTACGCCGTAAACAGGAAATACGCGCCGGTTTTGCCTCTTACCGCCTTTGCCTCGAACTTTATTCCGCCGCTCGTAAAAGTATACGTTTTTGCGTTCTGCCACGCCTTATCGAAGGGCTTGCCGTCCACTCTTATTCCGTCGGACAAATCGCTCGTTCCGTTGCCGCTTGCGTACATTGCGCGATCGGAAGAGATTTCGGTGTTCTTTTCGCCCAGAATCACCACGTCGGAGATTTTTATCTCGCCGCCCGGAACCAGTTTGTCTTCGCTTTTAATCGTGATTACGACCGACTTGACTTTGATTGCGCTGAATTCGGCGATTATCGCGCCGCCGTAGTGTATCGTCTTTTTCTCGGAATTGTAATAGTTTGCATTAAGCGTGACGTCCTTCATCACGATTTCGCGATTTCCGCTTGTAATCAACTTTATTTCGCTTACTTTTCTCAGCGCATACGAATACCGCGCCGCGCTGTAAATCATGACCGCGCGCATTTTTTGCGGCGTATCGAACGAGAATTTTATTACGCTGTCGCCGCTTGCCGAAAATTCTCGGCTTTCGTACGCGTTGTGCATAACGAACAATCCGTCGTTTAAGTATTTAATCGTGTCGTCTGCGGCGTTGGTGGCGGTAATCGTAGCATTTCCCGCGATATTGCCGTAGCCGCTCGTGCTTTCGGGCGCGAACTGCAACGTATCGGTGGGTCCGTTTCCGTACAGAACGTTGTGCCCTACTTTTTCGTTGTACGTAAAGAAAATTCGGTCGGCGGCTATTCTTCTGCCCATAAACGTGCTGCCGTTGTAGTTGCTTACGGGATTTGCAAACGCGTGATAGACGGCAAACAGCTCGCTGCCGGCACGCACGAAACAATGATGTCCGGTGCCCGCCGTATAATCGATAGAAGCCGAAAGATCGGTTTTCATATTGTAATCGATGCCGTCGCCCGTATTGTAAATTCCGAGAACGGGGTTTGCAACGCCCGCATCGAGCTTATGGAACGGACCGAAAGGACTGTCGGACACGGACTGCATTATCGAATATCTTCTCGATCCGTAGCCGAACGGGCTGTACGTCAGGAAATATTTGCCCGACGAATAGTCCTTTATTACGTTTACGCCCTCGTTTATGCCGTTGCCTTTCACATCTCCGTCATACGCGTATCTGGTAAAGCCGAACGTCGAAGCGAAGTCGATATCGCCCGAATTGAAATATATGTCGTCGCTTTTGCCAACGC
>CAKQJJ010000212.1 GCA_934247335.1 uncultured Clostridia bacterium
GTTCAACCCGCTTGCCTATCTCAACGATTCGCAAACGGCGGAATTTCTGTTTTCGGTGCTTAATAAATATTCTCAGTTTGAAAGCTCGATGAAAATGAAGTTCAAGCAGTATATTTCCAAAATGCTGTACCTCATTAAGCTTGCCGGCAAAACGCCCAAGATAAACGAACTCAGTTCGTACACGATAGAAACGCTGGAAGACATAAATTCGCGCGCGCACATTCCCGACGCCGAAAAAAATCTCAACGAACGCTTTTTCGACGGAGTGAGAGGCGACGTTGCCGTAATCGAATCGTATCTGTACGACTTTGCCAACAACAACGCGGGCTTTATTCTTTCGGGCGACAGCTCGCTCGAACAGATAGTGTCGCGCGGAAAAATAATAGAAGTCAGCCTCGATTTTTCCACGAGAAAGGAAGAGTCCGAACTGCTTTTGTCCATTCTCTTCGACAAACTGTACAAATTCGACTATTCCAAAGTCGGCATAAATCAGCTTGTCGTCGTGCTGGACGAACTGCCCAACGAAACGCTGATAAAAGCGGGCGCCGAAAAAATGTTCATGAACGCCGCGCCCTGTCATATCGTGCTTTCCGTAATGGACGTCGCGATGCTTGCCGAAAAGAGCAACGTGTTTATAGACAAACCGGACAGCTTGTTCTTTTTCCAGCAACAATCAAACAAAAATCAGGAATATTGCTCGGAATTTTTCGGAAATTACGAAAAAACCAAGGTTTCCACTACGCAGACATCCGGCACCAACACGAGCCGTACCCGTTCGTCGCTGTGGGATTATTGGAACGACCGCGGAACTTCCAATAAAACGCGAGGCACCAGCAGCAGCGTAAGCTACACTTCCACAACCGAAAAAGAACGCGTTTATTTGCCCGACGTATTCAAGAATCTGCCGGAAAATCAGTGCATTTACTTTTTCCGTAAAGATAAATCTCACAACTATCTCAATATCTGAAAAAAACGAAAGAGAGGAAATTATGTTCGACGATAAATTTATTTGTCCCTATTGCTACGAAAAGCATTCAACCAAAGATTGCGTTTACAAATGCTCTTACAACATTCCCGGCAGCTCCAAAACCTGTAAATACGATTTTCAGAAAAACGCGGACGGAACCATTCCGCAAAAATTCCTGAGTAAATGCATGAAGTGCGACAGCGCCAAGCTTTCTCGGTTCTGCCCGTCTTCTATTCGCGGCGGCAGAATGCTCGAAATTCCCGAACGCGCCTGCAAAAACGCATTTTCCATCGCACTGGTGGGAGCAAAACAATCGGGTAAATCCAACTACATTGCCGTTCTCATCAACGAAATTAAAAAGAAAATGTCGCGCAATCTCAATTGCTCGCTCATGTTCTGCAATCAGGACACCAACGTTGCGTATCGCAACACCTATTACAAGCCGCTGTACGAAAATTCGGTGCCGGTAGTCGGTACCGATACTCACGCCGATGCGCCGCCGCTTATATATTCGGTTGACTTTTTCGACCCCAAGTCGCACAAAATAAAGGATTCCGTAACGCTTTCTTTATACGACACCGCCGGAGAAAATTTCAACACCGAAGAACAAATGCTGTGCAAAACGCAGTATATTGCAAACGCCAGCGGCATAATCGTGCTGCTCGACCCGTTGCAACTGCCCTCGGTCCGCGCTCGTCTCGAAGGCAAAGTAGAACTTCCCGACAAAAACAACGACACTACCGATATTCTCAATTACGTAATAAACCTTATTCGCTCGTTCAAGAAAATCAAAGGCAATATCAATATCCCCATTGCGCTCACGTTTACCAAAATGGACGTTCTCGCGCGTTACGATATTCTGCCCGAAGAAAGCTGTCTGCGCAGCGAATCCGAGCATATCGCCAAGGGCGCGTTCGTAAAAAGCGATTTTGAAAACACAAATATAGAAATTACTTCGCTGCTCGAAAACTTTCTGGTGGACGATCTCGTCAGCCTTATCGACACGTTCACCTGCCACGCGTTTTTCGGAGTGTCGTCTTTCGGCGATAATCCCGAGAACGGCAAGTTAAAGGGCAAACCCGCTCCGATAAGAGTACTCGATCCTCTCATCTGGATGCTGGCAATCAACAAGTACATAAAAACCATATAAAAGGAGGAAAAATTATGTTTGCGGGACAACTTTTATATACGTCCTGGAAAAACGGAAATTCAAGCTTCCGCGGGTACATGGTGTACGCAAAGTCAACCGATATCACCGCTTCGGAAGAAGATGAAATAATATCGGTTATGCGCTATAACGCGCCGACTTATCTGCCCATAACTCCCACGCCGGAAGAAATAAAAACTCTTTTTCCCGAAAATTACGCCTTTTTCAAATTGTCAAGCGGCAGATTCTGCTATGCGAGAGCGGGCTATCTCGGCAAGGATTACAGCGGAAGATACGGCAATTATCTCATCCACGCGTACGTCACCGACGACGATAGAAGCGTAAATCCTCTTCGCATTATCGGCGCGCCCGAATTCCGCACGGAGCTCAGCGAAAGCGAACTCAACGCTCCCTCGGCGCCGCCGCCCATTCCCGACGGTGACGTGGAATTTTCCGCCG
>CAKQJJ010000213.1 GCA_934247335.1 uncultured Clostridia bacterium
ACTTCGCCCTGCTGGTGTCCAAGCACTTTACCGAGCCGTTCCGGGACAGCAACGGCTACGGCGAGAGCATCGCGCGCCTTTCCAACATGTTGGGCGGCGGCGTAATCGTTCAGCGTTTCGGCGACCTCGTTCGCGGCAGACGCAGCACGCAAAAGCGTATCGACGAAGGCATAGTAACCCCCACGCTGGCGGCAACTCCCGGCGACCTCAGCCTGGTTCTTCCAAAGCGTATTCTCGACGGCATAATCGAAATGATTTACGCGCTCGACAAAGTGGCTCAGGGTACGGCAAACGACGACACGCTGCTGTACGGCGTGGAAGTCAAGTTCTACAACCTCGAAGTCGAAACCGACGAAAATCTCGAAACCAAGTACAAGGGCTTGTACGTAATAGGCGACGGCAGCGGAGTAACGCATTCGCTTTCGCACGCTTCGGCAAGCGGCGTGTACGTTGCGAGAAGAATTTTAGGAGAAGGCGAGGAAGCGTAAATTGCCCGCAAACGCTCTCGGAAAAATAAATTAAAAAGAAATAAAAACACCGCGAAAGATATAAAAATCTCCTGCGGTGTTTTTTAGTGTAATTTTTTCGTTACAGATTTTTAAGCGCGTCGCTTACTTTTTTCATGTCCACCTGACCGGCGTAGTTGGTTTTGAAGTGTTTCATGACGGCGGGAGTGGATTTGTCGTCGAGCGAAGCGATGATGTTTTTAATCTCTTCGTCGGACAGCATTTTGGGAAGGTACGAGTCGATTATTTCGATGTTTCTCGTAAGCTCCTGCACCTGTTCGTCTCTGCCCGCTTTAATAAAGCCCTCGCGCTCCTCGATAAGCTCTTTTTCGCACTTTTGCAGCACTTTAACGACGTCGGCGTCGGTGAGCTCTTTGCCTTGAGAACGCGCTTCGATGGTAACCAGCATAAGCTTGGAAATAACCGTGTTGAGCGCGGCTACTTTAATCTGGTCGTGTTCTTTCATCGCCTGTATTTTTTCTTTTTTGAATTGTTCGAGATTCATGATTTTGCTCCTTGTTTTGGCGGACGTGCCGCTTGTCTTACGAGATAATTATAACGCAAAATACCGCTATTGTCAACAGAGGAGGCAAAAAGAATTGACTTTTTTCGCCCGATATGGCATAATTTTAGTCGAAAAACAAAAAGGAGCAAAGCCTTATGATTGCGGTTATCGGAATAGGAATGGAAGCGGGCGATATTACCGTTCGCGGCAAACAAGCCATGAAAGAAGCGGACGAGGTGTATTCGCGCACGACCACGCGTTATAAAAGCGTGCCGCTGAGCGAAAAATGCGGCGACGCGGAAAGCTTCGAGCAGCTTGACGAGCGCATATGCGAATTTTTGCTCTCTCGCGAAAAAGAGGGTAAAAAAGTGGCGTTTTTGTCCGTAGGCGACGGCTATTCGGATACCGCGGTAAAAAAGCTGGCGGCTCTTACGCAAGTGGAAATAATTCCCGGCGTTGCGGATAATCGCGCAAGACAGCCCGGTTGCGACGTTTTGTTCGTTTCGGCGTACGACGTCGAAAAAACGCAGATAGATTCGCGCCTGCCGCTGGTCGTCTATCAGATCGACGGAAAAGACGCCGCTTCCGACGTCAAACTCGCGCTCATGAAATTTTACGACGACGAAACGCCCGTAAGTCTGGTGTGCGGCGGCGAGGTTATAACCGCTTTGCTGTGCGAAATCGACAGATATAAGCTCGCGCAGGGCAGCAGTCTGTTTATAGATGGCGACGAACGCCTTATCGGCAAAAAACGCTACGGATTTTCCGATCTTCTTTATATAATGAAACGCCTCACTGCGCCCGACGGCTGTCCGTGGGACCGCGCTCAGACTCACGAGAGCATCGCAACCAATATGTTGGAGGAAGCGTACGAGGCGGTGGACGCCATAAACAAGGGCGACAGCGACAACCTTAAAGAGGAGCTGGGCGACGTTTTGCTGCAAACCGTGTTCCATTCCGACATGAGCGCAAAGGAAGGCGACTTCGACATTAACGACGTAATAAACGAACTGTGCGTAAAGCTCGTGGGCAGACACACGCACATTTTCGGCGAGGACAAGGCAACCGATCCCGAAAGCGCGCTCTATTATTGGGAGAAAGCCAAGGCAAAGGAAAAACACTATTCCACGCTTTCCGAGCAGATAGACAGGCTGCCGGACAATTTCCCGGCAACCATGCTGCTCGGCAAATTCGTGAAAAAAGTAAATAAGTCGGGGGCAAACGTAACCGAAGACGAGCTGAAAAAAATAATAGCGGACAACCTTTCCGGTTCCGATTGCTCGTCCACCGAACAACTTTTGTCGGCAGCCGTAATGCTGGCGGCGCTTCGCGGCTATTCGGCGGAAGAACTCATGCTTAAAAAGTTTGCCGAGCTTAAAGGCGTTACCGCGGCAGAAGACCTTGAAAAGGCGGTTAAAGACAAGTTATGAGCATAAAAATAGGAAACGTAACGCTTTCCGGCAACGTGATTCTCGCGCCCATGGCGGGATTCGGCGACGTGGCTTTCCGCAGGCTGTGCCGCGATTACGGAGCCGCACTCACCACCACCGAGA
>CAKQJJ010000214.1 GCA_934247335.1 uncultured Clostridia bacterium
AACGAAGACGGCTCGTCCAGCGCGCAGACCCGCAACCAATACGTGCTAGTCGATAAAAACTCCGACTACGAAATCGTAACCGGCTACATGTACGAATATTTCGAGGACGAAATAACCGTAAACGGCGAAAAAATCACCGATAAAAAAGTAAAAGTCGGCGAAAAAAATCTGACCGTTTTCTGTCTCAAACTGCTTGGACCCGACGAAGACACCGATTTTATAAAAAATCACATCAACTGCACCGAAAGCGACGAATACGGCTTTGACGAAAACAATCACTGGAAAAAATGCACCGCACCCGGATGCGACAACAAGCTTAAAATAGGCGCGCATCAGTGGGACGGCGGCATTATAATAGAAGACGCAACCGAGGAAAAGCCCGGCGTTAAAAAGTTCACGTGCGAAATATGCGGTTACGACAAAAACGAAAGCTATACGCTTACTCCCGACGAGCCCGAACCCGAAGATCCCACTGCCGAGGCGTTTGAAAAAATGCTTGCCGCTGCGGAAAAAACGCGTAAAAATCCGCCTAAGTCGAGTAAAAAGGACTTCAATTATATTACGTCGGGCGGACGCATGAGCACGGGACCAATTGTTCTTGCGGACGGCAGATCGGCAAGACTCAACTCCACCGTTTACGGAACGACGGAAATGACCGTTCCGTCGTACACGGACGTAATCGACGGCGCTTACGTCGAAAAAACGCTTACCGATAACGGCAATTCGGTCACGATAAGCCCGGTTACCGAGTATTACGCGAAGAACGCTCACTCCGCGATTATCGAACAGCTTCTGGCGTTCTGCCAGAACAAAGAAGTAAGCAAAGCCCTTTACTTCTCCGTTATGCGATCCTTTCTGGACCTGGGCGTATTCGACGACGCAACCGACAATTTCTTCGTTCTGTCGGAAAGCGATATCGAATATTGGGTAACGATTGCAAGCGGCGAAGGCTACGACCTCATAACCATATCGATAACTCTCACCGACCAATGCATGAAAAGCATTCACGGCGGCGCGGGAGAAAGACTTTCGATGGGCACGCTTAACGTTACGATAAAATATACGGAAAACGCAATAACCGATATAACTTACTATCAGGGCTTTACCTATTCGCTCGAAGATCAAACCGTTACGTCCGAATTTATTTACGAATACTCCGCTTCGGACGACGCGGATATGACGTTCTACAATCAGGTCAAAGCCGAAGTAGACAAGCAAACAACTACGGTTCAGGCGGAAAAAAGGATAAGCGGCGGCATTTACGTAAGCGGCGTTCACATGGAAAGCTTTACGTGCGGCGTTACCAAAGGCAGCCTGTACTACGCCGTTGCGCCTAAGATAAAGGCGTATGCCGAATCTCTCGAAGAAATCGCGCCCGGAAGATTCGTCGTGGAAGCGTACATGGATCTGAGTTATACCGTTCCGTTGACCGCCGACAGCGAAGTGGGATATTCCGAGGACATGAGCCCGCTTTCCGTATACCTCAGAGTTCGCTCGGTAAGCGGAAATGAATGTATTGCTATGTACAAATACCGGACATCTTCGTCCGACAGTATGTTCAGCATGACTTCCCGTCACGACGGCGAAAAGACCGTGATTTTCACTAAGTCCGATCATTACGAAATCGAGACGAAATATAACTCGGTCAATTATACCGATCTTATCCAAATAAACAACTCCGCCACGAAATCCACGGTGCTCGACGCAAGCGGCGAAAACGACTTGTTCGTAATCGAATGCCACAAAAGAGGAAATGTTTCCTGGAATGAAGATTCAAGCGAAATTACGGGCTGAGCGCGCCGTGCAATCGGAAAATATCGCGGGGCGGTTGACGGGCGATTGCCCGCGCAAAACCTTCGATATTCAGTAAAAACCACAAAAATTATTTGAATTGCGTATAAAAAATCTCCGTTCGGGCGATATTTCTCGTATCAACGGAGGTTTTTTTATGGAAAATATTTGGTCTTTGAACAATATCCGCAGGCTTTTTTCGCTTGCGAAGGCAGCCGAAGAGAGCGGCGACAGTCTGTCAAAAGTTTTTACTCTGCTTGCCTCGGAGCTTAATTGCAGCGTGGGCAGCGTGAGAAATTACTATTATTCGCAGGCGAAACTGTTTAAGATGATGCCGGCGCTCGCAGCCGAGATGGGCATCGAGCAGGCGATAACTCGCGCCCGTCCGTTCGTGACGTTCGACCCCGAGGAAGCCGAGGCTATTCTCGTAAACGCGCTTATAAACAAGGCTAAGGGCAAGAGCGTACGCGCAACCATCACCGAAATGGCTGGCGGCGACAAGAAAATCGCGCTGCGCTATCAGAACAAGTACCGCAGTCTTTTACTGCACCACAAACGCGCCGTGGTAAGCGTTATGGACAAGCTCGACCGCGACGGAATAAGCTACTACAACCCCTACACGCACGAGATTACCGTGCCCGGCACGAAAACCGATCTTGCCGGCGTTCTTGAAAAAATAGACCGCCTGTCCGGCGAGGAAAAAGAAGTTCTTCTCCGCAAAATTCTGCTGTAACCTACTTTTTTGTAAAAGCAGTCACCGTACTTT
>CAKQJJ010000215.1 GCA_934247335.1 uncultured Clostridia bacterium
ACTGCCGGTATCCGTCTTCCGGCACGGCCAGATGATTGGAAAGATCGTGGCGCAGGTTGCGGATGCTACCGTGGAGCATGGAAACATTCTGGTAGTAATCCAGGAGCATGGTGCTCTCCAGAATTTGCAGTCTCTGGAGCTGTTTCCGGTGAAATGCAGCGCGTGCCAGCAGGATGGTGATCAGCAGGATGATCGTCAGCAGTGCGTAGGAAAAGTCCCAGACGTAATTATTCCAGAAATTGGCGTCGGTCCCGCGGTTGACCATGTAATTGTTGCTGGACAGCAGGATGAACTGCCGTGCGACATAGGCAACGAAGCTCAGAAGGAAATCGATAAGTACAACGAAAAAGCGTACGAAGCGTGTGCGAGAGGCGATCGCAAAACCGACAACGAATGCATGAGAAAGGTAAACGAAATAGACAACAAACGCCGCGACGATATAAGCAAGCTACGTTCCGAATGTAACAGAACGTGGGAAGAATCCACGAAAAGAGCTATGGGAAATCAACAATCGGTTGAAAGAGGTCGTCATTAAAGATTTTTAACGAGCGAGAGAAAATTATGTCCAAGCTGGATGAAATGAAAAAATTTTACGAGCAAGCCGAAAAAAATTACGACTTCGCCAATCACGCGCAAAGCGACGACGTAAGAGAGCAATGGCAGCTTGCCGGCGATCTGGCGTGCGAAAACGGCTATCGTAAATATCTGGAAATCAAAAGCGAAATAGCAAGAGAAAAGTGCAATCTGGTTTCAAAGTATGACGATATGGCGTACGAAGCCATGCTTAAAGGCGATTGCGACGCCGAAAAAGAATACAACGAAAAGATAAACGAAATTTCGGACGAATGGGGCGAAAAGGACAGAAAACTGTACGCGGAAAGTTTCGCGGCGGAGTGCTCGGCTCGTCGGAAAAAGGATTGCGCGGAAGAAATTTGTCGATGACGACGTATTAAACGGAGAACTACCATCGTGGCGGAAAACGCAAAAGTAACGGTAATAGAGGGGCAGAGTCTGCAATTGTGCGTGCCCGACGAAGCTAAGATTTCGCAGCAACCGTCGGCATCGACGCCTCGCCCGATAAACGTCGTATTCAACGGCGTAAACGGACAAAATATGCCCGATTCTTTTACTTTAAGCGAAAATTTATTAAGCAGACATTTATTGCTCGTGGGCGGAATCGGCTCGGGCAAAACCAATACGTTCAACCACATAATGCGCAGTTTGTCGTCTCAGCTTAAACAAAACGACGTCATGATCGTTTTCGACACAAAAGGCGATTTTTACAAGGAATTCTATAGGTCCGGCGACGTCGTGATAAGCAACGACAAAACCGCATGCGGCAGCACGGGCGTGGATTACTGGAACGTGGTAAACGAAATAGCCAACGACGAGCATCTCGAAGAAAACGCCGCCGAAATCGCAAGCACGCTGTTTGCCGAAAGGCTTAAATCGGGAAGCGACCCGTTCTTTCCCAATGCGGCAAAGGATATCGTCACCGTCGCGCTGTATCATTTCGTAAAAATGCGCGGCGCTCTGAAATGCGACAACGCGTTGTTTTCCGAATTTTTCCGCAGCGCGTCGCAGCAGGATCTCGTGGATTTACTGTGTATGTATCCGCAGTTCGAGGCGATGAAAAGCTACATTCCCGTTAACGCACCCGAGCAGGCTCTCGGCGTCATGGCTGAAATTCAGCAGGTGATACGCTCGGTTTTCGTGGGTAATTTTTCAAAAAGCGGAACCATGTCCATCCGGAACTTGGTCAAAAACAAAGGCGGCAGGCGTATTTTTATCGAATACGACATAGGCGTGGGCGCAACTCTGTCGCCCGTGTACACGCTTTTGTTCGACCTTGCCATTAAAGAAGCGTTAAGCCGAACCAAAACGGAAGGAAACGTGTTTTTCGCGGTGGACGAATTCAAACTGCTGCCCAACCTGAAACATATCGACGACGCGGTAAACTTCGGCAGAAGCCTCGGTATCAAGTTTATGATAGGCATTCAGAATACCGACCAGATAGTGGAAGCGTACAACGAAAACATGGCAAAAAACATTTTTTCGGGCTTTCTCAATCAGTTCGCTTTCAAAGTCAACGATTTTTCGACCAGAAAGTACATAAAGGAACGCGCAGGCGAAAACAGAAAGAAAACGGTGTTCAAAACCACCGCGGTTCACGAATCTATCGAAAGCGCAAACGTAATAGAGGACTGGGACGTGTCTTCGCTGAAACTCGGTCAGGCAATCGTGATGCTCAACGGAGCGGAGCCGTTTTTGTTCCGCTTCCGCGAATATATCCCGCAAAAACCGTAAAAGGAGTAATTTGTACTGATTATGGGACTACTCAATCTTTTTAAAAACAACAAAAAACAGAAAAGCAATCTGATATCTATCGACGGATCGCTCGGAAACGTGTTGATGTGCGGCAATTCCCGCTACGGAAAGGAACGCATAATCTCCAATTACGCAATCGACGCGCTCAACGGAGGCGGCGGACTGATAGTAATCCGCAGCGTGGGCGGAGGCTATTCCGCAGTGCCCGGCATAACCACTCAGAAC
>CAKQJJ010000216.1 GCA_934247335.1 uncultured Clostridia bacterium
GTCGAGTATCGCGTCGATGCTCGCTTTTTGTTTGTCCGCGCTATCTGTATACACCTTTTTCGCGAACAGGAATTTTATGTTCTCTAAGATACACGAATAGAAAATGCCGTCCTGCGTGGGCATAAACATCACCGCTGCAAGCAGCCCCATAATCGCGGCGAACACATATGCGCCCGACGTAATTGCGATAAAAATTATCGCAAACACGATTAAAGCCACGATTACGTCCGCCATCGAGTAGCATTTCCACACCGTGTTCTTCACTTTGATTTTCTTCGGAATAATTCTCATTCTGTGCTTTCACCTCCGCTATCTTCCGAACTTTCCGTGCTTTCGCCGTCTGAAGTATTGTTTTCGGAATACTTATCCGAACTTTCCTCGCCGCTGTCGCCCGACTTGTTTTTTCTGTGGTTTGCAATCGCTTTCCCGATACCGACTCCGCCGTGAATAACTTTATGCGCCAAGCCGAACGTTGCCGCACCGAGCATTCTCGAACCGTAAAACGCCGAACGCAGGAAGTTTCCGCCCGCGTGCATATCGTCCGCTTGCCCGAACAGTTTACAGAACAAGGCTTGCCCCGCAGGAATTACCATTGCTCCGCCGACAATCATAAAGATTACGAACATCGAATTTCCGAAGCCGCCGACTTCGTCTATCCGCATACGCGTGATAAGCGGCAGAAGCAAAATAAAGATATTCACCGAGAACACCGTGCTGTATGCGATTACGATTTTCGTGATAAACGTTTCTCGCCACGTTTTGAACCTCGCGCCGTCGTCAAGCGGGAGCGTAGACATACTCATCGGCATTACGAAGTACATAAAAATGATTTCGTATACCCTTTTCGCCAAATTGAGAATCGCCACCACCAGCGCGATAGCAAGCGCAATGCCGGCAATCAGCGACGGCAAATACAAAAAGTTGTCCGGATTGACCATTCCGTTATACTTCCAACTGTCCGGAAAAACGAACCCCGTCGTATAATCACCGAAAATTTCTTTTACGCCGAGTTTCGACACGTCGAACTCCGAAACCGAATACCCGTTTATCCAATCCCCGGCGCACGCGTTGAACAGCGCGCTCGAAAGTTTCGTTGTGTTTCCGATTTGGAAAACTTGCGAAACGAGAACAAGCAACGAGTTAGAAATAAGGATAATCAGGAACAACACGGTCAGCATTGCCATTGTGCCGAGAAGTGCCAAAAAGAACTTGCCGACGATAGTCGATACGTTGCGTTGGCTGTTTATCATGTTTTTAATGAGCGCGGCGATCGTGAAAATACACGTCAAGCCGATTGAAAGAATGAAGATACACCAAAATATCGTATTCACCGTGCTGTCGCCCGCTAAAAATTCGATGATATTGACCTTTTCGCCCTTATACGTTACGTCCGTTATCCCCGATATTGCCGAGAAGATTTCCATCAGCCCGTCAACGAGCTTTAAGATCCACAGAAAAAGAAGCAAGCATAACTGTTGAAAAAATATTAGCATTCTGCCCCTCCTTTAAGATAAAGTAAGGGCGGCAAACGTTGTTTTCGCCTACCGCCCCGTATTTATAAAACGGATGTATTTCGGGAATCAGGCAAGGAAGGCGCGCAAAGACGTGAGGGCGCATACATAGGCGTATGTAACCGAAACGTCTGCGTAAGCCTGACACAGCCTGAACCCGAAAGACGCCGTTTTACGCAGTTACCCAAGCGGAAAGACCGTTGATAAGAAGCGGCGCGCCCATTGCTACGACAAAGATAATAACGATACCGAAGATAAGGTTTTTAACCATATCGCGCGCATTGATTTTTTCTTCGTTCTTGTGTGCGATTGCAATTTTGATTCCGACGTATGCGCCCCAAACAACGACCACCGCCGCGAGTGCCATAACGATGTAAATCCAAAAACTGTCCATAAGGGACTGCAATTTCGTGATGATACCCTGCAAGTTTTCGTCAAGGCTTGCCGCAAGTAAATTATTCATAGATTATTTCTGCTCCTTTTTATCGTTAGATTTTTTGTTTTTGCCGTTCTTCTTTTTGAGAACGACAAGCGTTACGACCGCGCCGATACCGAGAACAAACAGAATCGGAAGCAATATGCCTGCGGCGGAAGTTTTCTTTTCTTCCTTTTCGGCATTGCCCTTATCCGTCGGCTTGTCCGTTTCGCTATCCGACGGCGTATCGGGTTTTTCGGGTTCAGTCGGTTTGTTTTCACCGGGCTTTTCTTCGCTCGGTTTGTCAGGCGTTACGGGTTCGACAGGTTCGGTGGGCTCGCTCGGCTCGGTAGGTTCGTTTTTTGCAAGCGTTACTTCGTAAGTCATAAGTTCTTCGCCGTTATCGTTCGTTACCGTAACGATATATTTTCCTTCAAGTACCGCAAAGTCGAGTTCTCCGTTTTCGCCCGGAATCAGCACTACGCCGCTTCCGTCTTCAACGCTCGTAAATTCCACCTTTACGAATTCCGTTCGGTTATCCCCGCATTCGCAAAGATAGGATACCGTCATCGTCTTTTCGTTTTCCCTTACCACCGCGTCGAAAACATA
>CAKQJJ010000217.1 GCA_934247335.1 uncultured Clostridia bacterium
ATATTATAGAGTAGGATATCCGTTAAAATACCGAAGACTTAAAAATCGCGAAAGAAAAAATTCCTGAAAGCTCAGGTTGCTCTCCTCGATAAAAGCGGTTTCTCGGGCGCCCGAACCGCAGATTATGCGAGCGAAAGAAAAATATTTGACGGAGGAAAAAGCCATGTTCAACACCTGTAACTGCGGATGCAACGACATTATATGGATTCTTTTGCTGATGTGCTGCTGCGGCGGATGCAACGATAGCTGCGGCGGCGGATGCCGCGGATGCGACAGAGGCTGCGACTGCTGCGACATCATCATGCTGTACCTGCTTATGAACTGCTGCTGCGGCGGAAACAACTGCTGCAAATAAATCCTACATAACCGCCCGTTAAAGGCAAAACCCGCTCTTATCTTCTCACTCGGACGAGAGCGGGTTTTTTATCGTTTTTGATAACGTAAAAAGCACGCAAAGTATTCCTTCACGTGCTTTTTTGTCGCGATATTATTCGGTTCGTTTAATAATATCCGGTGGTCGGGTTGTAATTACGCGCGGTATACGCCGGCTGCGTTATTTGCATATGCGTCGATGGTGGACTGCATATCGGAGATTATCTGCTCGTATTCGGTTTTATCGTCGGCAAGCGTTTTTGCGGTCATATCGTAGAACTTGCAGGCAACGTGTTCGGCACTGATATTAACCGAATTTCCGGGGATATTTTTCCACACCATGCGAAGTTCGCCGTTGAGATACAAATACGCGTCGTTATCGGTGACGACAAGTTTCCATTCAATCGTCAGGGTTTCGCCGGTCTTAACCTGATACTTTGCGTTATCCGGAACTGTTCCGAGCGCGTCGTAGTTGCCGTTTGAGGCACATTTCAATTTAAGCGAACCGTCGCCGGGATTATCCCACAGAAGAATTCTGTTGCCGTCGCCGTCGAATTTGAAGTGGATATGCGGATTTCCGCCGACTGCGGTGACGTCGATTTTGCCGGAAATTACGTAATTGCGGTTAAGCATCTTGCCTTTATATTCGGCAGTCCACGAGCCTTCGCCTATGGTCTGATCGACAGTTCTTTCGATATCGTCAATGGAAGCGCTGGGCGTGGGAGCAAGTTCGTCGTATTTTGCGCGGACTGCTACGTCGTCGCTTATTACGATAGAGAGATTGGTGACGTCGAGTCCGGCGTTTTCGGTACCGAATCCGAAATAAGTGTCCTTAATATCGGTATCGGTGTACACCTTTACGCTGTCGTTGACTTTGAACAGCACGCTGCCGTTGTAAGCGATAACGGTGAAAGTATACGAATTGATATCAACGGTGGCAAGCGTGTCTCTTCCGCCGGCTGCTTTGTAGCCCCAGATTGCGGAATTGCCGTTGCCTGCAAACGTGATATTGGAAACGGGGAGCGCGTTGGCTGCATCGAACCAATCGTCTGCGGGAGTTTTGTTTACGATGAATTCCGTCCAGGGGTTGTTTCCGTTTGCGGAAGTCTTGGCGGTGCCGGATACGACGAAGTTGCCGCAGTATTCGGACGCGCCGTCCATAAGATAAGCTCTCGTGCGCTGAGTCGTTTTGAGATTAAAGGTTTTTGCTTCTTTATCGTAGTTGCCTGCGGTGAAGCCCACGCCTTCCTTTGCGGGAGCGTCTTCGATTACGACGCCGGCGTCTTTAAGCGCGTTTACGAACACGCTGTAATATTCGAGTTTGGGATGAACGTTATCTCTCAGCATGTCGTTGGTAAGCTTGCTGCTGGTGTCGATAAGCGTGATCCAGTTTCTGTTTGCCGTCCAGGTCTTCATTGCGGAGTTGACAGAAGCCACGATACCGATTTCGCTGTTGCCGTAGCTGCGCTGCGAAATGTTGAACCAATAGATATGCGTTTCGGGCATAGCTTCGTGCATGAGATAGAACATGCGCTGCAACGAACTTACGGTTTCGGTTGCGCTCTTTTTATCGTCGTACACGTTGTTGGTACCCATGTGCATTGCTATCTGTTTGGGCGAAACGTTTTTAAGGAAAGTTTCGGTGAAATGTTCCCAATCGTACGTCGTGGAGCTGCTGACGCCTGCGATGAGCGCGTCTTTGCCCGCATAAGTACGGTTGAAATCGGTCCAGAACCAGCGTTCGTCGAAGAACGAGTCGCCGATGAACAGCGTGGTGTGTCCGTCGTTGCCGTTTCTCTGATATTCGGCGAGTTTGCCTGCAATACGAGTGTTGAAATCGGCGGGAACGGTGTAGCAAGCGTCGTTTTTGTTTACCTGTTCGGCGTGAACGGTGAATTTATCCGCAAAATGCTCGCTTTCGACGGAGACTTCCACGTCGCCTGCGACAAGCGCTTTTACGGTGTTCTTCTCGGCGTCGATAGTGAGTTTGGTGGTGTCGTATTTATAGGTGAAAGCTTCTTTTCTTTCGGGCTTGGAGAATTCGTAGTCCAGCTCGGAAGCGGGATAGCCTACCCATGCGTATACGTCGGCAAAGTTGAGTTCGCCGTAATCGATAAGTGTGGTAACCGTGAACGTGGTTTCGTGGTGAGAGGTTTTTGC
>CAKQJJ010000218.1 GCA_934247335.1 uncultured Clostridia bacterium
TACGATTACATAAGCAGCGGTTCCGAATTTAAAATTACGTGCAAGCGCATCGGAAAAGACTACACCCCGATTGAAAACTTTTTCAAAAATATCGGCACGGTTGACTTATTTACGCAAAAAGAGGCGCTGTCGTCTTATAAAGGCGAATTCGGCGAGAAATTGAAAGCGAGCGAAGCTGACGAAAAGAACAAAGGTATGGCGTATTTAAAGCTTTGCACGCTTGCAGGGCTTGCCGCGGGAATTTTGTTGTTGTGAGGAAAACATGGACGTTAGCATAATTTTCAAAATAGCCGGAGTGGGAATAATAACCGCAATAGTAAATCAGGTTCTCAAAAAATCGGATAAGGAAGAAATAGCAACGCTGGCGACTCTTGCCGGACTTATTATCGTTTTATTTATGATAATAAATCTGATAACCGAGTTGTTTGACGGCTTGAAAGGCATTTACGGATTGTTTTCGATTGTGAGGCAAGCAAAATTATGTCCGTATTTAAGATAGTTATATTCGGAATAATCGCAGCGTTTTGCGCTTTTTCGCTGAGAGATATTCGCAGCGACATTTCTATAATAATAGGAATAGTTGCGGGAATAATCGTCCTGATAATGATGATAGGAACAATCACCGGATTTATAGACGAAATTAAAGGCTATTTTTCTAAATACGAGGGCGTAACGCAACCAATCGGTTCGATAGTAAAAATCGTTTTAACCGGATTTATAGGAGATATAGGATGTTCGATAATGGAAGATTGCGGGCAAAAGTCTTTGGCGGACAAGGTGTCTCTCGCCGTGAAAATTATCATTATAGCTCAGATTTTTCCGATAATAAAAAAGTTATTCGCCATAACGGACGGACTATTGTAATCGGGAGATGTCTGCGAATTTTTTCGATCGCGCTTTTGTTGCTTTGCATATGTTTTTCGGTGCAGGAAAGAATAACGGTTTTTGCGGAAAACGAAGAGGAAGACAACTCGTTAAACGTGAGCGAACTTATCGACAATCTCGATTTAAGCGAACTTGACGAATATCTCGATAAAATGTCCGAGCAATATTCATCGATTATAGGCGACAGCGCGGGCGCATATATCAAAGCGCTTGCGTCGGGAGAAAAAGATTTTTCCGTAAACGACGTAATAAACGTGTTTTTGTCTTCTTTAAGCGCAAGCGGAAGCATTATTCCGATGATTTCTTCTTTGCTTGCAATATGTATTGTCTGGTCGCTTGTAAGCGGCGTTGAATTTAAAAACAATTCGATTTCGGCGAAAAAAGCGGTAAATTTGGCTTGTTTAAGTATTATGTCTGTCATAGTACTTTACTGGATTTACGCGTCGATATCTGTTGCCGGAAAATATCTGGACGATTTAAAGGAATTGTGCGACGCGGCTTTTCCGGTGTTTTTCACTTTGCTCGCTTCGAGCGGAGCAAGCGGAAGCGCAAGCGCGTTATCTCCGGTTGCGGCAATCATTTCGGTTACGCTGTTCGGTTTAATCAAAACTATTGTTTTCCCGATTGCGATAGCAATGCTTGCGTTGTCGGTTACGGGAAGTATATCCGACGATATGCCGTTAAATTCGCTGCACGATTTTCTGCAAAGCGTGGCGACGTGGATAATGAAAACAGGCTTTTACGTATTTTCGGCGTTTATGGGAGCGCAAGGTATATTTTCGGGAATAAAGGACGGGATTTCGCTGAGGATGGGCAAATTTGCGCTCAGCAAATACGTGCCGCTGATAGGCGGATACTTATCCGACGGCTTCAACTACGTGATAGCTGGCAGCGTAATAATTAAAAACGCCGCAGGACTTACGGTACTCGTTCTGATATTCATGAGATTTATTCCCGTTCTTATTTCGCTTATAATGTTGTCGTTGTCGCTGAAATTGGTTGCCGCGGTTGCCGAGCCGCTCAAAGTTTCGTGCGTCGTCAGAATGCTGAAAAAAACAGAAGCCGGAATTTCGCTCGTTCGCGCCGCGGTTACTGGAACGACGTTTTTAACCATTATTTTTGTGGGAGCCGTAATGCTTTGCGGCAGTTCGGTGATCTGAAATGGGAACTGCTTTTAAAAGCTGGATAATCTCGCTGCTGATAGCGGGAGTGGCGTCGGCACTGCTTAAAATACTTATTCACGGAGGAAAAAGCGAAAAAACGGTGGAAAAATGCGTAGGAATAGTGCTGTCGCTGATAATAATCGCGCCGCTTCCGGTAATTTTCGGCAAAGCTAAAAATATCGAAAGTTCGTTTGAATACGTTTATTCCGAGGATGCCGGATACGAAAACTACGCAGAAGATTATATTCTGGGGCTGATAACGAAAAAAATCGAAAACAATTTGCGTGAAGAAGGCTTTACGTCTGCAAGCGTATCGATTGACGGCATGTATAAAAACGCCGATCTCGAAATAAATTATGTTATCGTTAAATTGAACGCAGGCGTTATAGACGACGAAAACGAACATATACATAATGTTGAAAAGGCGGTTGCCGCCGTTAATCTCGCGATAAAAATCGAAAAGGACCGGATAATAG
>CAKQJJ010000219.1 GCA_934247335.1 uncultured Clostridia bacterium
ACCGCGACCCAAGAATATACGGTGGAAGACGAAGTAATTCTGTCCGTCACGCCCGAAAAAGGCTACGAGGCAACTTTCGTCACGATTAACGGAACAGATTATCCCGTGGACGAAAACGGCAATGCCCGTTATTCCGGCTACGGCGATATAACCGTAACGGCAACGATCACGGAAGGTCGCTACGCCGTAGTTCTTATCGAAAATAAGTTCGTCGCGGCTTCTCTCGACTTTTCCGAGGGCGGAATAAGCGCTCCCGTAAAACTGACGGCAAAGGCTAAAACCGATTATAAAATAGTCGCCGTGGTAATAAACGGAAAAAGTTACGACTGGACTGGCGGAACGTACGAAATAAAAGACATCCGCGAAAAAACGACCGTGTCCGTCGTCACCGACTACGTTTATTACGCCGTGTCGATTGCAAACTATCTGGACGGCAACAAAACCACTTCGGCAGGCAATGTGTCCGCCGACAGAAGCACGTATTCGGTTGTCGATACCGTTACCTTCACCGTCACCGTCGAAAGCGGCTACTATCTGCGCTCGGTCACGATAAACGGCGCAAACTACACCGATAAAATAAAGGACGGCAAGTTTACGTATACGGGAAGAGGCGCGATAACCGTCGTCGCCAACTTCGCCGCAAACGGCATCGAAGTGCGCGGAACCCTTTCCGACGACAGAACGGGCGACAAGATAAGCGGAGTTTCGGTCCGCATCGAAAAGCCCGACGGAACGCTCGTCAAAACTGTAACGACCGCAGGCGGCGGAAGATTTTCTGCCGAGCTTCCCAACGGCAAATACGTCGCGTATGCCGTTTCGGACGAATATATGTATGCTCGGCACGTCGAGTTCGGCGGACAAAATCAAACCGTGGAAATTTCGCTTGAAGCAGCCGGATCCGCGTTCTCGTCGTCCACCGATTTTTCCAAAGCGAAATTCTCGTACGATTTTGACGAAGGCGAAAACGTTACTATCGACGGCAACACGCCTTCGATGACTTTCGCAGGCGACGAAAACGGCACGTTCGGTATTACGTTCACCGCCCACAATCAGTGCGATAGAAACGACACAAACAGAGAAAACGAACCCGGAATAGGCATAGTTATCCGCGCCGGCAGCAACAGTTTTATCTGCCAGTTCGTCCGCGACTCCGCGAGAATAATAATAAACAACAACTGGAAGAGCGTTAAAAGCGGAACGGCAAAACCGTATTACAATTTCAATAACCCGGGCGAAAAGCACTCGCTTGCATTCGTAAAGACGGGCGACACCGTCGTATTCCTCGCAAAAGGCGATTCGGGCGAATACGAACCCGTGTTTGTCTATTCCGACGCGCGCCTTAACGCGAGATGCACGTATTCGTTCTACGTAACTAAGTTTAATGCAACCAAAACGCTTAATATGGGCTTTACGGGCGTAAAAACCTTCGACTCGGTGTCGCGCCTCTCGTCGGTGAAAGCCGATTTGCAGACCAACGAAACTGCCGACGGCTACACGATTGCCGAAAGCTACGACGACGGCTATATAATCGGAAAAACTTACCGCGTATACGCAGTGCCCACAGGCGACAAAAAGCTTACGAGTCTGCTCGTAGACGGCAACGCCGTCGATTTCACAAGCGACGGAGCGGGCGGCGGCTACGTGTATATCACCGCGGGAACCAACAAAAAGGTAGAGGCAAAGTTCACCTCGTTTATAAACGGCGATCCCACGTGGAGCGACGGAAGAGGTTACGGCGATTTCGATTACGATAAAACGCTGTTCTACCGCAACGACCTTATTACCGACGGCGCCGACCCCGGCGTAATGTTTGTGTCCGAGGAAGAAGACCCCGTATACGGCGGCTGGTTCTACATGACGGTCACCGGCGACATGAGTTACGAACGAGTCTGGTCGGGCGACGGCGTATATTACCGCTCGGCGGCGTTTAGATGCTATCGCTCCAAAAACCTGTCCGATTGGGAACGCGTTGGCGCAATCGACGGATTCGCCCTCGGAGTAAAACCCGAACAGTGGGCTTGGGATTGCTATTGGGCGCCCGAAATGCGCGACTCAAAAACCGGCAAATATTTCCTGTATTTCAGCTCGCGCAGCAAGCGTGGAAACGGCACAAACTATTCGTCGTCGGACAACACTTCGCTCTCGGGATCGGGAAAATGGGACAGATTGTATATCGGAATAGCCATGGCGGACACTCCCGTCGGACCTTATAAGCTCGTTTCCGCGCTCGATTACAACAAAGCGTGCGGAGTTGAAAACAAAAACACCAACGCAAACGGGGAAGTCATCGACGCAAACGTCGTTCCGATAAATTTTGCCAAAAATATCGACGCGATCAAAAACCGCGGCTACGACTTCTGGCCGGCAATCGACGTAAGCCCGTTTATGGACGAGGACGGAACGCTGTATCTCTATTTCTCTCAGCACATGAGCTCGGCAAGCTACGGCAACAGCATCTGGGTGATGAGAATGAAAGACATGATCACGCCCGACTATTCCACCATGCGAATGGTGTCGCTC
>CAKQJJ010000220.1 GCA_934247335.1 uncultured Clostridia bacterium
GGTACCATGGGTCAGGCATAGCCCTCAGCTATGCTATGGCCGGAAACGATGTGATCATGTACTCCAGAACCGAGGAGACTCTCGGCAAGGCAAAAAAGTCATCGACAAGAGCCTTGAATTATTCATCGCGGAATCCGTTCTGACCGAGGAACAGGCAGAAGGCTCTCTCAGACATTTGTTCTATACGACCTCTCTCAATGAAGCTGCCGAGGGCGCTTGGTACGTAGTTGAGACGATTGCGGAAAAGCCCGATGCAAAAAAGGAGCTTTATGAAAAATCCGAACGGCAATCTTACGCGAATTGAAAACGAAGCGGGCGGGCGCACGCAAATAATTTACGCTTGCAAAGATATCGACTCGCTAAACGACGCCGATTACGACGAGATGAATGCCGACGTCGGCGCGTTTCTTGAACAATATAATTACGACGGATATAAAATACTGCACGTTTACGATTATTGCGAAGAGCCGGGCAAAAAGAATTCGGAGCAGGGAATCACGCTCGGAAAAGTAAAATATCGTCCTCGTCCTTCCGCCTTTACGAAGTTTTCAGGCGACGTATACGTCGTAATAAACGCCTGCACGGATGTCTGCGTTCCGTTCGCGATCGGGGGCTTGACTTTATTTATTCCGCAACGAGTATATGCCTTGGATCCCCCTCGGATTGTGCTCGACGAATGCGCGCGCGTAGGCTATTTCGGCGAAAACGGCAATCTGTTTGACGACTTTTTCAAGTGGATTATAAAGACTTTCCCGGGCAGCGGATACGTAACGGATTACGGCTTAATCTGTGATATCCGCGAGTACGCAAAACTTTTGCCGCCGTTTACTGCCGCCGCCTTTGCGTACAATATATACTTACCGCTGAAAAAAGGAGAAAACTCGAGATGAAAAACCGAATATCCTGCGACGCTTTAAGCGATTTTATCTTAAAGGAAAACAATTTAACCGAGCCTCTTTATTATAATAATCGGGAGAAAACGCTTCGTTTCGACCTGAAATCGCGCGGCGAATACGACAACCAAGCATTTATACGGGCTATGTTCGGCGAATTTTTCTGCCCGGGCAATATTATGTACGTAATTTCTTATTACGGCGGAGACTGCTTCCGCCCGGCTCGCGCAAAAAAGTATTTCAAAGCGTTCTCGCTACGAAAAGTTTTTACAAAGAGTTATCCGCAAAGCCCCGAAAACGATATAGAAAACCCGTATTTTACGCTCTATTGCACATACGCGTCGAATTTCCGTAGCGAAAAATATTTCAACGATCTGATAAATTCCGACTTAAAAGCCTCGCTGACGTTTGTCAGCTGGAAACGCGGCGCCGCCTTGAACTTTTACGGCGAAGACGGCTTTGACGTTTTCATTGACGACCCGCAATTTTATCTATATATCAAAGACAAATATTCCGACCGCCTTTTAGTCGAATAAAAACGATAACTGCGCCTGTGCGCAAGGTTATGCGCCGTTACAAGTACAACGAATAACTATGGAAAAATTCTACACAAAAGAAGTTAACCGAATTACCGACGCCATAAAAGGTATAGATTGTGTCAATTGCTCTACGGGAGCCGTTAATCAAACAGGTTTCGCCCGCATTCTCAGAAATACCGGACAGTTTAAAAACGAAGCAATAATTGATTATAACGATATTATTTTAGCCGTTACCAAGCAATTAGGGTTAAAAGTGTTTTTTATCGTTTACGAGGAAAAAGACTGTTCTTTTACCTTGACGGAAAAGCATTTGAGTATATGGAAAAACTTTAACGAAATCAAAGGACAAAAAGCCGATACTTTTTATATCGGCAAAAATAAAATTCATATCTTAAAATCGAAAGCTTGTTAAAGCAAAATCTTGCCGCTTTGTGCATCGGAACATTCGCATTTTTAAGCGATGAGGTAGAAATTAACAATTGCATGGCGGATATAAATCAAAAACACAGTGTATTCGAATGTTTTTACGACAAAGGCTACTTAACCGCAGAAATGCGAGATCTGTGGGCGGACGGCAATGCATTTGCATTCTACTCGAAAAATAAAGAAATATTAGACCTCATTTATCACCTAGCGCAGGAAAACGGTTACGTCGCCTGTGAATAAAATAAATTTTGGCGACGCGTTTAGTCAACATTTCAATTAGGGACTTTCGTCCCGCCTCGGCTGTCCGTTTAGCTTTTTTGTAGGGACAGACGTCCTCGGCTGTCCGATTGTAGTTTCATGTAAAAGCAAGTAACATATTTTAAATAGGATAATTCCGTTTTGACACACGCTAACGACTTCTTATCGTAGGGCGGGTGGCTTGCTCCCGCCGCCATCATATTGTAGAAACTTTCGTCCTCTCCGCTGTCCGAATAGGTACGCCGCAAAAACAATCTCAATCTATAAATCCGTTTATTATTTCTAGTAAATATAAATTCTGTATTATAACAGGCAAATTCCGTTCCGCCACCCCGATAACCTTCTCGCATTATTAAAAAGAGCCGAGCTTTTAATTAAAGCCTGAC
>CAKQJJ010000221.1 GCA_934247335.1 uncultured Clostridia bacterium
TAAATCCGCGCAAAAAACTGTAATTCTTTCGATAGAAGGAATGATGTGCTCGCATTGCGAAAACACGGTAAAGGCGGCGCTTACGAAGGTTCCGGGCGTTAAATCCGCCGAAGTAAGCCACGAAAAAGGAACGGCGATAGTGCTTGCCGAAAACGCCGCCGACGTCGAAAAAATGAAAGCGGCGGTTGAAGCCGAGGACTATACCGTAACCGGAGTCACGCCGGGATAAATCGGAATAAAAGCCGAGGCGATTGGCGAATTGCCGTTTGCATTAAATCGCCAATCGATAGAAAAGTACGGAAATAACGCAAAAAAGCCGAAAAAGACTTGACTATTCGCGCAAAAAGGAATACAATATAACCGAAAATAAAATAAACCCCAAGGAGTATTATTTTTATGAACAAAAAGACTATAAGAGACGTAAACGTCGAGGGAAAAAGAGTTTTCGTTCGTTGCGACTTCAACGTTCCGCTGGACGAGAACGGTAAAATCACCGACGAAAACAGAATTCAGGGCGCTCTGCCCACCATTAAGTATCTTCTCGATCACGGCGCGAAAGTAGTTCTCGCTTCGCACCTCGGTCGTCCGAAGAACGGTCCGGAAGCAAAATTCAGCTTAAAGCCGGTTGCCGAAAGACTTAACGAACTTCTCGGCGGCAAAGTCACCATGGCAAACGACGTCATCGGCGAAGACGCTCAGGCAAAGGTCGCTGCGCTCAAAAACGGCGAAGCGGTTCTGCTCGAAAACGTTCGTTTCCATAAAGAAGAAGAGAAAAACGATCCCGAATTTGCAAAGAAACTGGCTTCTTTCGCAGATATCTTCGTAAACGACGCGTTCGGAACCGCTCACCGCGCTCACGCTTCCACCGAAGGAATTTCGCATTTCGTAAAGACTTCGGTCGCAGGCTTCCTCATCGAAAAAGAACTCGAAGTTATGGGCGGCGCGCTTTCCGATCCCAAACGTCCTTTCGTCGCAATCTTAGGCGGAGCAAAGGTTTCGGATAAAATCGGCGTAATCAACAACCTCATCGAAAAGGTAGACAAGCTCGTCATCGGCGGCGCTATGGCGTACACCTTCATCGTCGCTAAGGGCGGTAAAGTGGGTATGTCCAAGCTCGAAGCCGACAAAGTGGATCTTGCAAAAGAACTGCTTGAAAAGGCAAAAACAAAGGGAGTCGAACTCTATCTGCCCGTCGATACCGTAATCGCTCAGGAATTCAAAGCCGACGCGGAAAGCAAGGTTTGCGAAACCATGGCTATCCCCGACGGTTGGGAAGGACTGGACATCGGACCCAAGACCGCAGAACTGTTTGCCGGCGTAATCAAAACCGCAAAAACGGTTATCTGGAACGGACCTATGGGCGTGTTTGAATTCCCCAAATTCGCAGTAGGAACCAAGGCAGTCGCTCAGGCGCTTGCCGACAATCCCGAAGCTATCACCATCATCGGCGGAGGCGATTCCGCAGCCGCTATCGAACAGCTCGGCTATGCGGATAAGGTTACTCACATCTCCACCGGCGGCGGAGCTTCGCTCGAATTCCTCGAAGGAAAGGTTCTGCCCGGCATCGCTTGCCTCAACGACAAGGACTAATCCCTATTCTTATTTAAATATATAGAAAAAACGGAAGTTTTGCTTCAATCGGCAAGGCTTCCTTTTTTTTTGTGGTATTTCTGCGTTCGACCGCCAAGCAATCCCACCGACTTCTTCGCTGTCGCTCGAAGCCACCTCCCTTGCAAAGCAAAGGAGGCTTTTTAAGAAGTCGTTAGTTGAGGACGAATTTAAAGCCTTGCCCTTCGGGAGAGGTAGCGCCGTAAGGCGACGGAGAGGGCTAATTGTAGGGACAGGCGTCCCCGACTGTCCGAAAAGAACGACGGCGGGAGCAAGCCACCCGCCCTACAATAAGAGGTCAAAAGTATAATACAAAACGAAATTATCCGATTTAAAATAAAACTCTTGCTTTTGCAAAAACCACGATCGGACAGCCGAGGACGTCTGTCCCTACAATTGAAATAAATATGTTTTGACGAGAAATAACAGCCTTATTCCCGTAGGGCGGGGGCTTGCTCCCGCCGCATTGTAAGACGGGCGAACGCAGGTCTCCCCTACGGAATAAGGTCGTTTGTTTTCAACCGCAAAAACCAAAAAACGGCGATGAGGTTTTACAACCTTTCGCCGTTAAAAATTACCGATTTACGTTGTCTTCAGTTCATCGAATATTATATTCAATGATAAGCTCCGTATATAATGATAGCACATTCGGCGGGTTAATGTCAATAAAATAAAGACATAATTTTGAAAAATTATCGAAAAATTTTATTCTTTATGCCGTTTGTGACAAATACTGTCGCTAAAATTACATTGAATATAATATTCGATGAACTGAATATCGATATGTTTTAACGGTAGCTCCGAAAAAAATTTACCAAAAGGAGCAGAAAAAAGAACAATGAAAAAGTTTTTCAAGAGCAAGACTTTT
>CAKQJJ010000222.1 GCA_934247335.1 uncultured Clostridia bacterium
CACGCTAGAGGTCGTGGGTTCGATCCCCATCCAGGTCGCCATTATTTTAGCAGTAATATTAGCCTCGATAGCTCAGTCGGTAGAGCAGGAGACTGAAAATCTCCGTGTCGGTGGTTCGATTCCGCCTCGAGGCACCAATCTGCTGGAGTAGCTCAATCGGTAGAGCAGCTGATTTGTAATCAGCAGGTTGCGGGTTCAAGTCCCATCTCCAGCTCCACATCGATCACAAGACAATTGAAACCGATTTTTCGGTTTATTTTTATGGACAGGTTCCCGAGTGGCCAAAGGGAGCAGACTGTAAATCTGCCAGCACCGCTTTCGGTGGTTCGAATCCACCCCTGTCCACCAGGAGACGTCTTTCTTTACGAGAGACGTTTTCTTTTTGCATTAGCCGTTTTTATTGCTTTCTCGGAAAAACGGATATAATCGTCACATCGGACGCAAATTAGCAAGCCTCAGAGGAAAAACGATGATTGGTAAAAATGAAATATACGAATTATTGAAAAATAATAACGTTTGGCACGAGATTACCGAGCATTGCGCGGTGTTTAATATGAAAGAACTTGAACGTATCGATTTGCCGTACGCCGATTGCGACGCTAAAAATCTGTTCGTAAAAGCGCAGAACGGCAAAAGTTTTTATCTGATAACCGTAAAGGGCAATAAAAAAGCCGATTTGAATGCGTTCCGCAAAAGCAACGGAATGCCGAGATTAAGCTTTGCTACGCCCGCCGAGCTTTACGATATTTTGTCTTTAACTCCCGGTTCGGTAAGTCCGTTCGGATTATTGAACGATGCGGAGCGCAAAGTCGCCTTTTATATCGATAAGCAACTTTTTGAAGGAAGTGGAATAGTAGGCGTGCATCCTAACGACAACACCGCAACCGTATGGATAAAAACTTTCGATCTTGTAGACCTTATGCGCAGTCACGGAAACGCTTGTTTTGTCGTCGATATTCCGACGGTTGAATAAGTACAGGACAATATTTATGATTGAAAAAATAACGAACACAGCTGATTTTGAATACTCGTTTAACGTGTGCGACACCGATTTTGATTTTCTGTCGCTCGTGTATCCGATAGATCGGGTCGATAACGAAGCGATTAAACCACTTCATCGTCACGATTATTACGAACTTGTCTACGTTCGGCAGGGAAAAGTGATCTTTCAACTTGACCTCGACGACGTTATGCGTTCAACCGAATTATATCGCGACAATTTCATGATAGTCGAGCCGGGTATATCTCACAGATTTGTTGGCGTAGAACAAACAGCTTGCGTTAAAATAGGCTTCGTGATGCGCGCCGTTAAAAATCTCGAATCGAATTGCATATATTTTGAAGACTGCCTTAAAAAGTTGGGCGAAAAAGTAATGCTTTCCGACGGATTTTTAACCTCATGTATAAATCAACTTGTCGATTCTGGAAACGATTTATTCGTCGCCGAAAGAAAAAAAGCTGTGTTTACGTTGTTTTTACTTCACATTTGCGGTAAAGCAAACGATAACGCTTATTCGGAGACAAATAAAAACGTATTGAAAAACGGACATAACGCCAAAGATATAATATCAAACGCACTTTTGTATCACTATACGACCGACATAACCGTGCACGACGTTGCAGCAAGTTCTTTTTTGTGCGTAAGGCAAATCGACAGAATATGTAAACAAATGTACGGAAGAAGTTTTTCCGCACAAAAGAACTTTTTCAGAATTGAGAACGCGAAAAAGTTGCTTGAATGTACCGATAAAACGATAACGTATATTGCAATGCAATGCGGATATAATACGACGGCAAATTTTTACAGAGCATTCAAAAAAGAAACCGGCATAGCGTCGGCGATTATAAGAAGTTAAAATTACAAAAATAAGCATTTATTTTTCTGAGTGAATGCGTTAGCGCGGCGAATTTTTGCCGCGTTTTTCATTATTCAGACATTTCATGTCAATCATGTCCGAATTGTAGATGAAAAGTCGTGCGGTTAAATGTACAATTATACAAAAACGACGGAGGAGAAAATGAAAAGAAAAATATCATTTTTATCGGCAATAACTTTGACGTTTGCCGTGCTATTGATTTTTACGGCGTGCAACGCGCAATCCGACGTATGCAGGTGTGAAAACAACCAAGAAAATAATACGGACGACTTATCGCCGTCAGTGTATTTTTCGTTTGACGCTAAGGATGCCAACGGGAACTACTATGACGAAATAAGCGGAAAAGCCGCGCTGTCTAATGGCAGTTTGTCCGAAAGCGAAGGGCAAAGCGGAAAAGCCGTTTGTTTTGACGGGAAAAGCAAAATAGTCTATCCAGGTGCGCTGCCCTCCGGAAATACGGCACACACCATTATTGCCCGTGTAAAAACAGACGTAAACGTCTTGGCGGAAAACGGCGAAAACGTTATTGCCGGGTGGGGTGAATATTCGCAGTTATCCGATACGCGTATTATGATATACCGCAAACAATTTTGC
>CAKQJJ010000223.1 GCA_934247335.1 uncultured Clostridia bacterium
GTATAGGTCTGCGAAGCATTCCCCGCGTTATCCACGCAATAGAACGAATACGCGCCGTCTGCCGTCAGTTGCGTTCCGCTTGCGTATTCGGTATAACTCGACGCGCCGGGCTTCTTAACGTAGATTGTTTTTACACCGCTTCCGCTGTCCGTCGCCGTTGCCTTGATATATTTTGCCGTGCTTTTATATCCGCTCGATACAGAAGCCGTTTCAGAGTATAAAGTCATAGTCGGCTGTTTGGAATCAAGTACGATACTTTTCGTTGCGGATATATTTCCCGCTTTATCTACAGCTCTGAACTGATACGTTCCGCTTGCCGCGCTTGCGGAAAAACTTGTTCCCGAAGTATAGGTCTGCCAAGACGAACTGCCCGGCTTTTTATACTGTAAGTAACTAATCCCGCTTCCGCTATCCGTTGCCGAATAGGAAAACGCCTGATTTGTGTAACTTCCCGTAATTGCCGTACCGCTACTGTTTTTAATCGTTCCCGTGGGTTTCACGGTGTCAAGATACAAATAATATGTTCTTGACGTGTTGCCCGCCTTATCTTTGGCGTAAAAATAATACAAACCGTTCGTCCCTGTGGATGATACCGTCGTAGACGTACCCATATTTCCGTAACTACTGCTGCCGGGCGTTTTCATATAAATGCTGTCCACTCCACTCATAGAATCGGAAGCCGAAACGTATGTAGACGAGTTCGTGTATTTGCCCGTAGAAGAAGTCGAAACGTTATTCATTGTCGGCGCATTCGTATCTACCTTAAACTGAAACGAAAACGAATACGATTTGCTGACACCGGAACGAGAACTTGTTGCCCAAGCCGCCGAAAACGATGAACTGACTGTATATGTACCGTCTGCAAGGTTGGAAAGAGAAAACGAGTTGCTGTTCCCCTTTGCTACCGTAGTTCCGTTACCCGAAATGGTTGTCTGAATCTTTACCTTTGAATTGATAATGACGTTGACCGAGTTTGAGCCGATATAACTGCCGCTTTCAAATGTTCCCGTTCCCGATGTCGAACTGCCGTAAAGCGTTACCGAATAAACGACAGAACTATTCTGTCCTGTCTGCATAGTGTAACTTGTTGTCGAACCGCTTGAAGTTGTACTTCCCGTTCCACCGCCCGTTCCCGTTGTGGTTGTCGTAGACCAATTAAACTTAACGGTATATTTCGGCGTGGTTGCCGCATACGCCGTAGTGCCGCTTGCAAACAGACTTGATAAGCCTACCGCAAAACACAGCGCGAACACGGCACACAACAGCGTTCGTAAAATTCCTTTTCTTTTGGTTTTTACCACTTAATTACCCTCCTTGTTGTAATTTTCGCCCGTTTTATCTTCAAACAGGCTTTTGATGTATTCGCCCGTCGTAATCTTTACGTTGGTGCGAAGTTCCGTTGAACCGATAAAAAACACCTGCCCCGTTACCGCCGAGATAATCATTCTTTGCTCGTCCGCATTGAAACTGTCGCCCGCCTTGTAAACGTCCAAAACGTCTTTCATATCGGGCGCGGACAGTTTGAATATAAAGGTGTACTGCGAGTTTTTAAGAATAGCCGAAGTCTTGCTTCGCAGTTCTTCATTCGCGTTCCAATCGGCTATATTCTGCGTCGCGGGAATAAACGAGCCATTGTATTTTCTGATACGCTTACTCATCGAGAAGAAAAAGTCCAAAGCAATCGGAAATTTCGCATCAATGAATAGGTGCGCCTCGTCAGCGATGATGAGCGTTCGCAAGTTCTTTCCGCTCTTGTTCGCTTCCCTTGCGTTGATGACTTCCTGCTCTATAAAACGGAAAACAAGCAACATCTGCGCATTCGCCACGGTGTTATTCTTATTTGCAAACAACGACTGAAAGTTGAAGTCAATCAAGTCGGCATTCACTTTCAACGTGGACGGCGCATTCCAAATATCCGAATATCTGCCACTTACGAACTTTTGCAAATACAGTTCCGCCGTCCGCATATCACGCAAAGTCAGGCTGTCCGTTTCTTCCTTGTTCTTTTCCCGTAAGACCGCCAATAAGTCGTTAAACAGCGGAAAATCCTCGGCATTAAGCCTCGTGCAATCCGTCGTTTCATAGATTCCTTTTCTCGCATACGCTTCCACCGCAAGGTTGTTTATCAGTTCGATGACGTCGCTGTTCGCGCCCACAAAAACAATCTTGAAGAAACTTTCAAGCATTTTCAGGTGCGTGTTAAACGTTACGACGGGATCTGCGGGCAAACCATCTTCCGTCAATATCTTGTAGATATGGAACGGGTTGATTCTGCCCTCTTTTGCATTGCCGACGTCGATCAGATTACCCGACAAGTTTTTCGTCAAGGTTAAATACTCGGCTTCGGGATCGAGAATAATCACTCTCGTATCGTTCGCCCACTCGTTTGCGATAAGAGATTTTAAGAAGAACGATTTGCCCGAACCCGATTTGCCTATAATCATACCGT